>CANKEI010000010.1 GCA_947481115.1 bacterium | reverse complement strand
TTATATAAATATATATATTCTTCTTTTGGCATACGCATCGTTGTCGATTGATTGCGCATCCATGGTCTCCCATCATACGTATATGGCGCCCGATTGTCAGAATTTGCTAATAAGACAATGGCATAACGTTCGGGAGCTATTCGCACATATTTTACTTCAATTTTTGCATGTGGTTCTATTTTGTTAATTTCAAAAGCTACTTCTTTACGAGTTTTATCTGTAACTTCTTGACCTACAACTTGCCCATTGTCTTTAATACCAACAATCACCATGCCATCATGGCCACTATTCAGAAAAGCGCAAACTGTTTTCATACCAGCGCTTAAATTTGCCGTAGAAGCTTTAAATTCTAGGTCTTTAGATTCGCCACGTTTGGCATACATTTTTAATTGCGCGAGTTTCATTTTTCTCCCTCATTAAATAACTTTAAATTTATAATTCTATTACCAATAAGTCTAGAAATGAACTTATACCTGCCCGATATGGCATAGCACTGCTAGATCGGTCAGGTATATACAGTTCTCACGATAAATATGGTGGCCCTGTACTTCGTAGCTTTAGGGGGGGGGCTTTTGTGCTTTAGTTTAAGCCTTGGTAAGATAAGTACTATAAATAGAGAGTTATAGGTTAAAAATGGAGCGTTATATTATGTTAAATTTAAAAAATTTTAAAACTAAAATTAAATCTAAATTACAGTCTAAACCCCAAACTAAGTCAGTAAAACTATCCACAGGCTACTTAATTTTAAGCTTAGTGAGCTTAGCTGGATTATTAATTAATACCCCAGCTTGGAGTATGGCTAATGTTACTGCTACAATTAAATCTGTTAAAATAGTTGCCAAACATCCTGCTGGTGTTAAAAAATTAGCTAAATATGGTGCCGTTGCTGGCGCTGGGTTAGCTGCAACTGCCACTTTAGCTACCAAAATATATCTAGATTTGCCAGAAACAACCAAAAGCACCATTAAATATCAAATTGCATTCTCTTGTATTGGATTACTAAAAAGACGGGCTAGAGTACCTGATTCTTATCAAAAAGACACATCTTTCAAGTTGTATGCCACCAGAAAAATTACACCATTAGTTTGCAATGTTAAACTCATGCCCAATTTTAGCGGTATAAAAAGTGTCGCTAAAGTACCAATTTCTGATAAACGTTAAAAAACCAGCGTCTAGCAAAGCAGCCAAGCTAAATGCAATGATTTTAAACTAAAAATCACAGGCTTAACTGAAAAATTGGCCTCCAAAACTGTCTTTATGCACCAAGGATAGCGTAGCGCAATCGAAAGAATACGGTCGCTATAGATTTAGACTTTGATAATCATGCGTTAGTTCAAAATCATCAGTAGTTTTACTAAAATTTAAACCCAGCAGCATAATTGGCTTACCTGAATTTATAAATGGCTCATAATAACGTTTATCAATAATTTGCTGCAAAGCAATTTGGGCCGATTCGTTAAGCTTAATTTCGACAATATAAATTACTTTGGGTAGATCCATAACTAGATCTACGCGACCATGACTAGTATTATACTCAGACTGGGTTTTAATATTGGCCGTAATGCAAATCATTTGCAGTAAACTGTGATAAAAACTTTCTAATTTAACATGTAAAGGATATGGCACATTAGCAAATAGCATACGTAAAATCGCCAATGCTTCATCAAGATCTCTATTATTCCAAGCCGTTCGCAATTGGCCTGCAATCCCTCTAATCTCAGAGGCCTCTGTGGCCGTAAAAATTGCTAATAAATAATTTTGCGCAGCAGTCCGTACTTCTTGATTAGGGTAACCTAAATGATAAATATCTGGATCGGCATCATAGCTAGCGATAGTTAAATAACCTGTTTGAAACATTAACGCTGGTAATGATATCTGTCCAATATCAAAAGCGCCTAAAGCACTATGATTGATTTCAAATTTTTCCGGATTTAATAGTTGATACTCGGAAGCCCGGTATTTCTTTTTCAGCTCATTAATTAAGAATGTTGGCGCGCCTGACTGTATCAAAAAATTTTGAAATTTATTTTCTTCAATAGCATTAGTTATGGAAAAAGGATTATACACAGTTAATGCAGCTTCACTAAACCGATATCCGTTATACCAATCTCGTAACTGCTCCCGTAGCACAACCACACTGCTATTAGTTTTTTGGGCCCAATCAACTAAATACGGCGTAAAATAGTGGTCAATTTCAGCATCGGTATAGCCACACATCGCCCCATATTTTGAATTCAGAGTTAATATCTTTAAATTATTTAAACCTGAAAATAAGCCGGCTTTAGAAAATGAAGTCACACCAGTAATAAACATAAAATCGATTATTTCATTAATGCCTTTAATCGTTTTAAAAATAAATTGAAGCCCGTCTCTAATTTCAATTGCACGCTTAGGATCATCTATAGCATGCAATATCGGACTGTCATATTCATCAATTAAAATTGCCACACGACCAAATTTTGCATGTAAAGCTTGTGCCACTTGTTGAAACGCTAGTGATGGATTAGAAAAATTAAGTGTGATTTTTAGTTCATGTTGATCAATAATGTTAGTTAAAACCGTACAAATACCAACTTTCAAACTAAGCCCGTCTTCTATACCTAGCATAGATAAATCGAGCTTAATTACTCCGTGTGGCTGCCAATCATAATCACTATTGGCAATAAATAAATCTGTAAATAACGCTTTGTTACCGATTAATGCTTCGTAAAGTGTCGATATTAGTAGTGATTTGCCAAAGCGACGCGGTCTAGCCAAAAAATAATACTGCCCGCCAGAAGTTAACATTTGATAAACATAGCTAGTTTTATCGATATACAAATAGTTTGCAGTACGCAACTTACTGAATACACTCTGGGAAACTGGTAATTTTTGCAACATTTTTAAATCTCTTAGCTAAAATCTCTAAATCTTTATAATCCAAAATTTTTAATAATTTTAGATTACCAGAATTTTAATAAATATAACTTTGATTAGAGAAATCACTAAATTGTTGCAAAATACTGCTGTGATAAAATAGCTTGAAAAAATTAAGTTGCTCTTATAAATAGGGGAATATAGTATTGCGCAAGCTAGTTCTAATCACTTTTTTAGCTGCAAATTTAGCAATTTTATGGACCAATCTTAAATTAGCTGCTATAGAGCGCCCCAGATCAGCTTTTAGCACTGTTAATTCTACTGTAAATTACCCAATAAATAGCTCAAATTCAGTTGCTACAGCTGCGCCAGCTCGCACAAGTCCCACATTTAGAATTGGCACACCACCTGCAGCAGAACGTACCATTAGCCCCGAAATTGTTTTTAGACCTGTCCAATTGCCGATACCAGTTACGGTAAGCGCTAGCCAAATTGATGCTGTACCCGATCGCCCTCGTAGCACTAGATTACCAACTAATCCTAGTCCTGGGTTATCCCTAAAAGAAGTTATACTAGTATGTACTGTGATTGCTATCTATTATCACGGGTGTAGGAAACCAGTTTGGTGAATAGCGCGATAGTTTTCATTTAGTTCAACGCAATTTTAGCTGCGAATTAACTGTTAACTTCGTGAATTAACTGGTCAATCTGCTGCTGTAATTGCGAATCTGTTTTTAGTCTAACTGAAATTTTATCGATCGCATGTGACACGGTAGTATGATCTTTACGATTTAAATATAAACCAATCTCACGTAGTGACTTATCAGTCAGCTGTTTCATCATATACATCGCTACTTGCCGCGCAAATACTACATCTTTGCCACGATGATCTGAGCGCAAAACGGTTAAGTCATGGGCAAAATATTTACTTACAGAATTGACTATGCGCTCTAGTGTCGTAGGCATTACAACGGTTTTTTGCGCTAACGATCCTAATACTTTTTGGGCCAACTCTAATGATAATTGCTGGTTAGTTAAATTCGCAAAAGCTAAAACTCGCACCAAAACCCCTTCTAGCTCACGAATATTAACTACTTCTCGCGCAGCAATAAAACAGGCGATTTCATCTGAAAGAATTTCATGATGCTGTTCGGCTTTTTTCTTTAAAATCGCAATTTTAGTTTCCAGCGCTGGCGCATGAATATCAGTAATCAGACCCCATTCTAAGCGCGAACGTAATCTGTCTGTTAAGCCTGTCATGTCACTAGGATAAGTATCACTAGTTAAAATAATCTGCTTACGTGCTTCATAGAGCGCATTAAATATATGGAAAAACGCTTCCTGAGTTTGATCTTTATTGGAAATAAACTGAATATCGTCGATTAAAAGTACATCGATAGCGCGATATTTTTCTTTAAAAGCAAATACTTTATTAAATCTAATCGCACTAATAAACTCTGATACAAATCTGTCTGTAGTCTGATATAAAACTGAAATCTGAGGATTATGTTGCTTGATTTCGTTTCCAATTGCATGCAATAAGTGGGTTTTACCTAAGCCAGAATTACCATAAATAAACAATGGATTATATAATTCCCCCGGATGCCGCGCCACGGCTTGCGCGGCCGCATGCGCCAAAGTATTATTCGACCCAATAATAAAATTGTCGAACCGATAAGCACTATTTACCGGCGTGCCACGTTGTGCTTGCGCTAACTGACTATGATCAGTTCGTTTGCGCACAATTTTAGCCGGAGTAATATTGCTGCTATTGGTGCTAATAATATTAGAGCTAGTAACGTTACTATTAATACTACTATAATTAGTATTATTATAACTAGGCTTAGTGGATTTATGCTTACTACTATTATTATTATTTTTATTATAATTATTATTTGGGATTATATTTTCGGATAAATTATTGGCTGGATTTACACCAAACTTATCTAAAATTAATTCCGGCTGCTCTGATTGCTCTAAATTAGTCAAAACTACTTTTAGATCTTGCACATTTAATAATCGGCCTAAATTTAAACGTAATAATTCTAAATAGTGCGTGTTAACCCAATCTTTAACAAAGTTATTAGGTGCCCGCAAAAAAATAGTTTTTTGACGAGTATCCCAATTTGCAATCGACAAAGCTTTTAACCAAGTCTCTACGACCCGACTACCAGCTTCATCTTTCGCAATGTTTAAAAATTCTTCCCAAATCGCACTTAGCACAAAAATTTACTCGCTTACTCGATTTATTCGTTAAAATTTGTTATGTAATTACTTGTTATAAAATTTCAAGATCTAAAATTATATGATCTAATGTAACCGGCCATTTACTAGATGTGAACATGAAAACTAAATTTCCACAAATTTTATTACTTTTAAGCTGTATTTTAACTGGCTGCACTGCTAAAAAAGATCGCAGCAACTTAGCCAATAATTATTATCATCAAGCTTTAGAAGCTGCCGAAAAGAATCCCCGCGAAGCTTTAGATCTATTAGAAAAATCACTAGCCGAACAAGTAATTCCCCGGGCTTTGATCTTTAAGGCTACTTTATTATATCAAACTAAAGAATATACAGAGAGTTTAGCACTTTTTGAAAAAATAATTAAAGATAAAAGTTATCCCGAGACTTTACAAACTGATGCTTTAAATAATTATGCCTGTTTACTGATAAACATGGGCAAATTGAATCAAGCTGAAAAAGTCTGGCAACAGTTGATTAACAACAAACATTATCTATCTCCAGAAGTAGCTTGGTTTAATATTGGACTCTTGAATTTAAATCGTAAAGCATTTAATAAAGCCGCACATGCCTTTAATAGTGCGATTAGAATCGCTAATGATTACATTGATGCGTATTATTATTTAACTATTACGCTCATGGAAATGGGTGAATGGGAATTGGCGCGTAAAACTATTATGGAATTAATTGGTCAAATGCCGGAACATCAAGCAGCTTTAGAGTTACTAGAACAGCTTAATCAAAAGTTGAAGAGTAAGCGGCCAAAAAATTAACCACACCTTGAGCAATACCCTGCGCTAAAAATTCCTGATATGCCGGCTCATTTAATTTTTTAGCTTCTTGCAGATTAGATAAATAACCTAGTTCAATTAAAATTGCGGGACATTCAACACCCAACAAAATTTGCGCGGCCGAACAACGCACTTTACGATCTTTCAAATTATAATTTCCAATTACTTGGCCACCAATTTTGGGATTAACCAGCTCCAAAACTGTTTCATGCACAATATTAGCTAATTTTTTACTAGTTTCACCAGATGAATTTCTTTGGCACTGGTCCATCAAGCAACTTTGTACCACAGTTTTAAATAGCTGCTGATCACTAAAGAAAGTTTCTAAGCCCATCGCCCCTGAGTTGGCCGCATAATTAGCATGTATTGAAATCAGTAAATCAACGGGCTTATTAGCAAAGTTAATTAAATAAGTGCGTTCATCTAAATCCATTTTAAGATCATCGGGACAAGTTTCAATAATATTGTAACCCAAATCTACTAACAGCTTTTTTAATTTAAAACCAACTTGTCGCGTAATAATTTTTTCTGGCTGCGCACTAAGTCCCATGGCCCCTTGATCAGTACCGCCATGCCCATAATCTAAACCAATTGTAATCTCATGATTTAATTTATATTTTTCCAGCGCTAATCTATTTTTAATAGCTAATTTATTTTGGTTAGTTAAATTTAGTGGTGGCTGTTTTTCTTGATTTTGTAATGCAACTAACTCTTGAGAGCCCACTAATTTGTGGTTAATTTGAATTAGAAAACCATCAAACCCACTAATGGCTTTAAAGCTGTGATATTCCACACATTGTACCTGTCGTAAATCGTAAATCAAAATTAATTCTAGGCCATCTTCCAGCTGCTTAAATTTTAACTTATAACACTGATGATGTCCGTTATGATAATAGCCCTTACTATTTAGTAGTAATAACTTACGAACTTGGTCATTAGCAAAATGTAATTTGTGAAAAATAAAACGCTCAGCCCGATAATGTTCCGGCTCATCGTGTAATGGCGCAACGGTATGCTCAAGTTTAGGCATACCATGAAAATAAAACACCAACTTATCAGTTTTTTGCCCTAGATGTTCAAAAAATCTGTCGACTGTTAAATTGGCCTGTAACCCAGATAGCCAGAGTAGGCCCATTAAATATAAGTAATACTTTGTCACCCTACCCCCCACCATCTTTACCCACCTATCCCTACACTAGTTGCAAAGTCATAGGTAATTTACATGTTATTAAAAAACAAATGCAAGAGAGCAATTAAATTTTAAGTAATTTCGTGACCCAAAGCAATTATTGGGGTTTAAATTTTAGGCTGCAATGCAACATTAAAAGAATAATACAACAAATAAGTCGATGACAAAAGTGCGATTGTATCGATCGCTAAATCACAGGTATTAGCTGTCACAACTAAAGTCGATTCGGGATTTAAGAGTGAACTATCTTCCGACGATTCAGCTTTGCTAATTTTTTTGGCCATTAAATTATTTTTATAATATTTTTTAAAATCTTCTTTGAGTTTCGCCAAATCTATCATAGCTTTTAACGCTAAAACTGGTTGTGCAATTTCCGGCAAAGACAAAGCCGTGATTTGTGAATTAAAACTACTAATTAAAATTAAGCTAATCAAAAATTTATTTACTTTCATGAAACTAAAACTCCGGTAATTAAAAAATAAAATTAAAAATTTTAAAATAATTAAACGCAACATACAAAATTTAATCTAATTCAGCAACATAAGCTAAACGTCTGGATTTTTCCCAGGCTGGTAAAAAATCACATAGTCGATAGCTGCGCGCTACTTTGCGATTACAGGGCATAGCTGGATCATGCACTAGCACCAATTTATTTTGTCGATCCCACCCGGTAACTAACATTAAATGGCCGCTATTGTACGGTTTTGGTGAACCATAGAGTGGTCCACGTACACTAACTACTACTGGTAAACGTGCTTTAAGATAAGCATGTAAATCGGCAAAATTACGTAATCGTAACACTCGATAAGTTGCTAATGGGTAAATTTCATAAGCCCGCGCTACACTAAATGGCCAACTGCCATAAGTTTCTAGCCCCATATCATAAGATTTAGCTAGAAATTTTAAAGTTTCCGGCTCAGTTTTGGCCAGATAAGCAACTTGCATAGAAGTGGCTGTGGGCGAACAAGCCCGCTCACCATCTTTATGAGCTAAACTCATTTGTGATTGCAATGGTACATTTAAAATTTTGACAGTCGGCAACCGATCACCAACTTGTAGCGACTCGGCTTTAAATAAGTTTAAATTTGAAACACAAACGCCAATATGTCGTAAATTAGCCAGCGTAGCGCCATTATGCGCGGAAATTTTAATTCTGAAGCCATCAAAATAATGGCCGGGTTTGGCTTCAAAACGAACATGCTCATACGAAAATCTAGGATCATGTTGCACTCTATGTGATCTTTGTACACGCGCACCCCAATCGATCATCTTATGCCAATCACTCCATTGTTTAGCACCTGAGTTAGAATTAATAGAATGGCCCTGAATCGCAAATCTAAAATAGCCCTGCGTTGGTCGCTGGGCATTAAACGAAAAAATCAGTTGTGTGAAATCAGCTAAATTAGTTTTCGAAAAAATTAATTCGGACTTATCTGCAAATTGTTGGGCTTGCTCCGCCGTTAATTTTTTACCGTAACACCAACTCCAAGCTGGCTGTACTGGTGCACTATTACTGATCCCGTTAACTGTACCAACAACTAAACTAGCTCCTAAGATTAGTCGCTTAAACCAACTTTTAAATTGCAATTTCATATCATGCTCCTAATTTTATATTTCAAAATTCTAATGAGCGCATTATAGTAAACATAGAAGCAATCGTCGACCGGGAGAATTCTGTGAAGTTAAAAAATTTAAATTTATTAATACTTTTAGTAGCAAGCCAACCCCTATTAGCAGAGCTAGCTGTAATCATTAAGCCCGTAATCGATTTTACTTATTTACCGATTACACCAAGTCAAAAGATTCCCATCTGCCCGGTTAAAGTTGGCGACGACGCTATTTCATGTCCTAGAATTCATCAGGGTATATTTAACGAAATTGTAGATATTATTCGCACGGAAAATCAACAAGTTTTAGCTGCAGTTAAAAACTGTTACTTTCAAACTGATCAAAATCAAGCTAAACAAGCTCAATTTTGGACTAGTTCCAAAAATTTATTACTGCTCAGTGAGTTAGGCGCACAACAATCCCAAATTCCAGCACCGATCGATTATACACAACCAGAATCACTCTATAACGAGCAGATTGTGACTTTAATTGCACCATATCATAGCGTTGCTACCGACCAAACTTATTCTGCTGGCACACGTTTTGTTTTAGTGCCTGATAGTTATAGCCCGCAACATCCCTCGACTATGCTCGGGACGAGCGATATAAAAAATAACACTATTACAACGCACGATACTAGTACTACTAAAAATCTTACTACTGATAATTTAGTAAACTCACCAGATACTGGTGCTAGTAATAGTAAAAATAATCTTGCGCCCCATTATCAAGTTTATATTTACGACCCCAGTTCAAATAAAATTATTATCGACCAGATCGATCAAAAGCTGTGTCTAAAACTCAGTGCCGATTTACTTGATTTCGATCATCAGCAACATCGCCAACTTTTTATTACAGTTTTAAAACAATGGCTCAATCACCCCGTACAATTATCATCCGGGCCATTTACGCTAGAAGAACTAACTACTAACTCTAAGCTTAGTCATCAAACTAGTACCAGCAATATTAATTCTGACACTGCTAAATCTAAATTAACTCCCCAGACCAAAATTAAATTTAATAATAATAAAAGTAATCACAATAAAAATAATCGAAAAAATAGTAATAAAACCAAAAAACCAGTCTCTGGCAATAACTCTAAAATACATAAATCTACTAGTCCTAAAACTACTGTTATCAAGCGCTATATTCAGCCCCGCCCGATCGCCCCATTTATTCCATATGTCTGGGGCGGCTGTAGTTATACGACACTGTGCACTGATCCTTATTTTCAGCTTAAAACTGTGCGCTCTAAGCATCGGCCACATGCTAAACCACGCCGCTATTTCGAATATCCCACTTGTCATACTCAACCATATAATGGCTTTGATTGTGCTGGCTTAATTTTACGCGCTGCCCAAGCTAGCGGGATCCCCTATTTTTATAAAAATACGTTTACGATTTTACAAAATTTAGAACCGTTGCAACCAGAAGATCAGATTGCCAATGGCGATCTAATTTGGCTACCAGCGCATATCATGATCATTTCAGACGTGGAACAAAACTTGTGTATCGAAGCGCGCCATTATGCCCAAGGTTATGGCAAGGTGCACGAAACCCCGATTCATAAAGTTTTCAAAGATATTAATAACTATCAAGATTTACGCGCAGCCCACTTTTCGCAAAATTTGATCGATCGTTTAAATCGGCACCAGAAGTCAGCCCAGAAAGTTAAGATTAAAATTTTGAAGCTTAAAACCACTGTCTAGACATAAAGTTATATTTATTAAAATTATGGTAATCTAAAAACAGTAAAAATTATAAATTTAAGAGATTTTAATTATGTTACAAAAATTACCTGTCAGCGTCAGCGATTTTCACACACTGCGTCTTGAAGATTATTTATATATTGATAAAACTAACCTTATTCATCAATTGATAACCTCTGGTGAAAAATATTATTTTCTCGCGCGACCAAGACGTTTTGGCAAATCTTTATTAGTTTCTACATTACAAGAAGTTTTAGCTGGCAATAGAACACTATTTACAGACCTAGCAATTGCTCAAACTGACTATGATTGGCAGCCACACGGTGTAATTAAACTTGATTTGTCTATGCTAGGTATCACTGATGCCGTAAGTCTCAAATCTGGTATTAGTGTTGCATTAACAAAAATAATTGATAAATATCAGCTGAAAATTACGCTCGATTTTTCTAACCCATCGCTAGCTCTACAAGAAGTCGTTTATGCGTTGCATGAAAAATTTGGCCGCGTAGCAATTTTAATCGACGAATATGACAGCCCGATATTACATGCTATAGATCACATTAAACAAGCTGCCGAAATCCGGGATGGTTTACAGTTTATTTTTAGAACTATTAATGGCTTGGGGCCATTAGTTAATTTTATTTTTATTACTGGCGTAACTTCATTTTCTAAAGCTGGTTTATTTTCAGGACTAAATAATTTATATGTGATCACGCTTAATTCCAAATATGGGGCAATTTGTGGCTATACAGATGCCGAAGTGGATCACTATTTTGCACCATATTTAGCCGATTGGTCTCAAAAAACTAAGCGGAATATTACTGAACTACGCGCACAATTACGGGACTGGTACGATGGTTATTATTTTGGTAAAAACACACCGGCTATTTATAATCCATTTTCAATGACTAATGCCATGCATCAGCAAGAGTTTCAAAATTTCTGGATCCAATCTGGCACGCCCACGTTTTTAATTAATGAACTCAAAAAAGAGCACCGAAATTCAGAATACCAGCTGTTAAACCCAGAAAAATTCACCATCACGAATAATGCATTGGGTGCTTTTGATATTGGCATGGTGTCATTGCCAGCATTGATGTTTCAAACTGGTTACTTAACCATTGCTAATTATAATCCACAGCGTGATGTATATCATTTAGGTTACCCTAATCACGAAGTGCGTACTGCGGCCCAAAATTATTTATTAGCAATTTTTACTAACATCGACGCTACTGAAATAGAAAACATTGCCGAACAACTTTGGGCTGCTTGGAATGACAGTTGCATCGACACAGCGATGATGTTATTAAGGACGCTTTTCGCTAAAGTTCCATATCCACTACATATCAAATTAGAAAGTTTTTATCACAGCTTATTTCAGATGATCTGCACTACTGCCAATATCAAGTCACAATCTGAATATAATACCAGCCATGGCAGCATTGATACTGTAATGGATTTACCTAAAGTAATCTACATCGTTGAGATTAAGTTTAATGAGACTGCCCAGGTTGCCTTAGAACAAATTAAAGCTAAACGTTATTATGAGCCATTTGTTGGTTTAGGCAAACCAATTATTTTACTAGGCTTAAATTTTAGTAAAACCACCGGCAATTTTGTACTAACACATACTTATCAAAGCTTTGATTTACCAAAATAACATCCCATTCTAAACTTCGTTAAGCTAAGCACAGCAAGCAACTACCGCAAATTTTTAGTTACGAGAAACGGGCTGGAGTTTAAGCCAGCCCGTTTAGAGGTTATAACCGGTTGTGTATCAAAGTTAATTATTTTTATGAACGATTTCTGCGAACATAAAGATAAACTGCGCCAGCCGTCGCTGCAGAAACTGTAAAGAATGTAGTAGTTTTTGACCATCTTCTAAGGAAAGAATTAGTGCCCTCACCAATATATATAAGTGCAAGACCAATGCCTTGGGCAACCGATCCTGTAACTACTGCTGCTGTGCCAACTGTATGAGCTGCTAAATCAACAGTTTTACCTACAAGGCCACTGATAGTATCGGCGACAACATTACAACTAGTCCATGGAGTAAAGCTAGTCCTTACATCGTAAGCTACCACGTCGGCATTATTCGAAGTATTAACAGAAACTGAAACTGCTTGGCCGCTACCAGAAACTGCTGTTGTAGCCGAAGTAGCCTTTAAACCATAAACTAAAGGGCTTAAACCTAGAATCGACATCGTTAACAACAACGTCAACGAGAATTTAAACTTATTATGTTTATTAATTGTAACCATTTTGAACCTCACATTCAGTTAGTTAAGAAATATTATCTAATACTATTCTCTAAAAATACTTATAAAATATTAACTTATATCTAGGTTAGCAGAGCTAAAATAAAGCTCAAATGCCCCCCTCTTACTTAACCTAAGCTAGGTGCTTTAAGTTTTTAAACCGCTTAATTAAATTAGTTTTTATGTACCTATACGCTTCTTCTGGCAAAACTGGCGATTCTGTAATATATCGCATAAATCTTGCATCTTCAGCTGCACTAGCACCAGCATTACCAGCTGCTATTAAAGCTTGCTCAGCTTGTACCAGTGCTTCCAAAATTAAAATTCTTTTTTTCATATTATTTGGATCATGTGGCTTAAGTGAAAGCGCTAGATACATTAACGGCGTTTGCCCTAAAGCATCTTTAGCGCGTACATTAGCCCCATCTCTAACCAAAACTTGTACCATACGCCAATCAAGATTACGAGCTGCTAACATCAGTGCAGTATGTCCATCTACAGTTAGTTTATCGTCTATGTTTATTATGGCCGAATGACAATTTAATAAACGTAAAACTGCGATCCAATTGTCCGAAGTGCGACTATCACTGTCACCTTGATCAGCTAATTCTAAATATTGTGCCAGAGTTGCTTGACGCTTTGCCAGAGTTGCTTGACGCTTTGCCTCAGCTTGTTCCGCCTCCTTAGCAGCAAGTTCTCCCATTATGCTCAATTTAACTGGTTGAGGCGCTATATGCCCCTTACTTTCTGTAGCACCACTAGCTACATGAGCTATAACACTACTAGCATCGACAGCTTGCGCTGTCTGAACTGCCGGATGCTCAGTAATTAATTTTCCGTTGTGATTTCCGCTAGTATCAACACCATATTTTAATAATAGCTTAATAAAATCTGTGACCAATATTTGCCGCGCTTCACGGTAGACTTGTGTGGCTAATAGATCATAATTAAACAGCGCTAATCTTAATGCTGTTGTATTAAATGCTTTAGAATTTACTTGATTGACATACACTGTTTTAGCTACAGGTATCTTACTAATTAACAGTTCTGCGAGCTCCGTAACATTACTATGTCGATACGCAACTTGCGCCAAACACATTAATGGCGTAAAGCCATCTCGTTCGGCCAAATCAGCTTGCGCTCCATCATTTAATAATTTTTCTACTAAATCTAAATTACCATTAGTCACAGCATAAATTAAAGCTGTCTTACCATGCTCATCTGCTGCGATTTCGGCGGCTTGAGCTTGTGTAGCATAATATTCTGAAAAAGCACGATAAAAACTATAGCTAGTTGCTAGTCCTACCGCAGTCAAAGCCACCGCAGTGCCTATTCGACTCTCTCTGGTAGCCGTAACTCGGCCCCATAGCGCGGTGAAACGCTCTGTCATAGCCGTAGTTGCCGTAGGGCAAGCTAGCATCAAAACTAGGCCAATTAATGTCAATTTTTGGATAACATTAACCCTAGACGTGAATTTTTTGGATTTATTTAAAAAGTTTGCTTTAAGACTATTTAACATGGAAACCTCCATTTCCCCTAAAAACTATTAATTAATTTTAGGTTAGCAGAGCTTTAATAAAGCACAAATGGTAGGGTCCAGCTACAGCTAAAAAGCTAAATTACAGCGTAAAACACGCTAGCCAGCTATATTTTTATAGCGAATCTGCTTCTCTAGCAATCGAATATTTTGCTATTTTAGCATCCAGCTCTTTTATCCGTGCTTGAGCCTGGATATAACCAAGTAAAGTCATGCTGACCGTAAAACAGACCGTAGATCTACTTACACTACCATCAACATTAAAAACATATGAATTACCTACAAAATTACGGAAAACTTGCTCAGTTAAAAGCATGCTGCCTGTAGCACCGCTAGCCACTATAACGCCGGCTTTAATGCGACCACGACATACTTTGGTACAACATATGCTAGCATTGGCAGTAGCGTCAACGCATTTAAATTCAGGTTCGCCACTAGGCGTAACTACTAAACCTCTTGATTTCGGTGCCGGACGGCGACAACCTAAACGATCCCACAAGCCTGCCATAGTAAAATTTATAACCAAGCAGCTCAGCAATAAGCTGCTAAGCAAGTTTTTAAAGCTTAAATTTTGGCGTAATAATTTTTGGTTAACCATTTTAGATATCCCTTAAGTAGTAATTTGGCGACGTAATTTAGCCCCCTGGCTAATGTCACCAATTAAAATAAAACCTTGTAACTGTGCAGTTAAATTATAGTTATAACTGGCCCAACTAGCTTGATCAGCACAATTTTCAGCCTGACTAATTCCCGCCTGATCAATAGTATTATTTTGCTTAATATTTTGTAAATCATGGGAGTTATTTAAATTATTTAAGTTACCACAAACTATTAAATCTAAATTAAACATATGCGACTTATAATAAGCCACTTGCCCAATATACGGGACTAAATTTATTGTCGCTGTTACCGGCTGTTCTGACACATTAAGCTCTGACGCACTGACTCCAGCTGCAAACATGCTTCGGGCCGCTAATCTGCCCTGCAAGATCGCATCCGGCCAAGTCCGATTTGGCCTAAACTCACCAGTGCCTAAATCACGCACTAAAATTGCATCCCCTGCCGCCCAGATATTAGCTAAATTAGTCGCAAAAAACTGGTCCACCTGCACCTGCTGATTAACTAAACTTAGCTGCGTCCCAATAATTTTTATACTATTAGCTTGCACGCCAGTAGCTAATATAATTAAATCTGTGTAAATCTCAGCTGGTGAGTGAAGAGCTTGTATCCGCAATATCCCCCCCTCGACTGACGCCCCAGGCTTTACTAAAAAGCTACGCCGGGCTTGCATCGGGGTGAGCGGGTTGGTGGGCTCGCACGGGAATTTCGAAAAAGTCATATCAGAAAAATCTGCTTCTTGCTCGTTATTTGCTTGTTTAACTGCTAGAACCTGGGTCCCTAAAATTAATTTTATACCTGAATTCATAATTTTTTGTTGTAAAAATTGCGCAGATTCTAGATCTAAGACTCGATTTAAAATTTGCGAGTTTTGATCAATAATAGTTACTTTTAAGCCCCGCCGCCAGAGTGCATCGGCACACTCGAGACCAGTTAATCCAGCCCCAATCACAGTCACATGTTTAATATTATTAGAATCTAGCTTAACTTGTAATTTTAGCGTGTCTTGTAAACTATAAAAATTTAAAGCTAAATCTTGGGCTAGTAATTTATCCAGTCCAGAAATTTGGGGTACCCAAGCTCGAGCACCAGTCGCGATTAATAATTTATCATAAGAAAGTAATTCGCCCGAAACTAGCTGCACCTGCTGTGCTTCGGGTCTAATCTCGATTACTAGACTATTATATAAAATTTCGATTTTTTGCTGCGCTAAAAACTCTGGGGTGTATAAATAAACTGCTGCTAAATCTTGCTCACCAGCCAAGTAATCTACCAGAAAGCACTTATTATAAGGCTGCTCAGACTCACTGGTTAGGCTAGTAATTTGGGCACTGGGATCCAGTTTGCGTAATTCTAGTGCGGCCGTAAGACCTGCCGCTGAACTACCAATAATCAAATATTTGGTTTTTGAGTTAGAGTTTGGATTAGACATTTAAGTAGTTTAACTGAGTTTAAGCCCTAAAACTAGTAGCTTTAACTATAAAAAAGCTAATTAGATTGCTATTAAAGTTACTTAATAGTTAAATTAGAGCTAAATATCATAAAATTTCGCATGTTCAGCTCTAATATGGATTTTTAAAATGCAAAAAAGATTTCTAAATCAAACATTGATGGCAGAGCAAACTGTCTTTTCTTTCAAAGATTTATTATTACAATGGGGACAAAATTCAACCCCGACTCAATTGGCCGCCAAAATAAATTATCGGGTTAAGCATGGCGATTTATATCAAATTAGACGCGGACTATATGCCAAAAACACTAATTATAACCATTTAGAATTAGCTACTAAAATCTTAACCCCAGCTTATATTAGTTTTGAAACTGTATTGAGTGCTGCTGGGATAAATTTTCAATATTATGGCCAAATATTTGTCGCTTCTTATCAAACCAGAACGATTACTTGCGATAAAGGAAGTTACATTTTTAAGCAGATTAAATCTACAATTTTGACTAATAATACGGGTATAGAGACTCACCAGAATTATGCCATAGCATCGCCAGAGCGTGCTTTTTTAGATACCGTATATTTAAACACACAATATCATTTTGATAACCTTGAACCACTAAATTGGGACAAGGTTTATGAAATTTTACCAATTTATGGCGGTAATAAAAGTATGCTTAAACGTGTAAATTTATATTATAAAGCATATAAACTGGAGCTGAAATAATATGACTATCGATATTACAACGCATAAAAACATTTTAGTTAAAATTTTAAAAGATATTTTCACAAATCACATGATTGCCCCGCATCTGGGTTTTAAGGGCGGCACTGCTGCATTATTATTTTACAATTTAAGTCGTTTTTCAGTAGATTTAGATTTTGATTTATTAGAGCCCAGCAAAGAGCTTGTAATTTTTGAAACTATAAAAACTATTTTAAGCAAATATGGCACTATCAAAGCACAGAATAAACGCTACAGTTTGTTCTTTTTATTAGCGTATCAAGATAAACAAGTAGGTGCTCAAAATATTAAAGTTGAAATTAACAAACGTAATTTCGGATCACAATTTCAAATAAAACAATATTTAGGCATAGCCATGCAAGTGATGATACCCGCTGATATGGCAGCCAATAAGTTAGTTGCTATGCATGAAAGAATTGGTAAAACGAATCGCGATATTTTTTTAGTAACCAAAAATAATTTAACGAGTAACTAAACTTATGAAACATATTCTAAAAAAAGCCCAACTAATCGAAAAGCTATATAAAAATCCAGACACTATTCCGGCTGGAAAAACATTTGACGATCTGTATGATAGCTTGGCTTTTATTGGCGGCTTACAGCGTGGCTTATTGTTACTCAAAAAGCATGATCCAGAAACCATTGATCATGCCATTATGTTTTTAAAAGCCGACCCCTATTTTTTCAGATCTGGATATATTAAAGAAGAATTTGCTGATCTATTAAAAAAAGCGCCCCTGGGCAAAAAACAGATTTCAGAACTACAAGATGCTTTAATTGCCACGATTCAAAAAGAAAGTCGCCGCGAATATCGTAGTTATTGCAAGTTAGCCGCTAAAATCGCTGATCATAAGTTTCGCCAAAGAGTTCAAAATATTATAGATACATCTGAAAGTGCACAACGTGTGCAGCATGCACAGTGGATGCTGGATACGTTAAAGTAAATCAGGATAAACTGCGCCTTAGCGAAGGCTGGTGCGCCCGACAGGATTCGAACCTGTGGCCTGCAGATTAGGAATCTACCGCTCTATCCTGCTGAGCTACGGGCGCGTGATGTTTAAATTATGAATATTTCAAAGGATACATAGCCGGATTTTTAAGCGAAGCTAGTTCAATATCAATATCTAAGGCAGGCCAATGTAAATGCGTATCATGAAATAATTCTAGATTATATATCTGTTCAATTGAAGCTTTTAAAAACCATGGGAATTGGGCAAACGACATGAAAAATTCTTTACTATTAACTAGGATCCATATCCCTTCTTGAGATATGTTTTGAATTTCAGCTTTGGCCGAAATGTTTTTTCCAGGCTTTTTCAATTTCTTTAGCATGTTCTTCTACAACCTTTGCTAGTTCTTTAATTTCTTTATTAGAATAACCACTATAATCTGCAAGTGCTACTACTGGCTCGATCCAAAATTTTGCTTCACCATGCGGCGAGCAAATATGGATATGCATTCTTGATTCTTCACGCGAAAAAAGAAAAATCTCAAGTCCATATGCTATTTTTAGTTCCCAAACGTTGTCACAATTTTTTAAGCGCTTGCAATCACCATAATGTTTTAATTCTAATAATCTATCTAATCGTGTTTTTATAATAGCGCGCGCTTTAGTGTCAAGCATTGGATGCCGTATAGATAACTATTATTACTGGCTGCACATATCACCAAAATTTGTTAATTATTTTAATCTTTTTATTAGAATAGCCACTATAATTTGCAAGTGCAACTACCAGCTATCGCCTATTAAGGCTGGTGCGCCCGACAGGAATCGAACCTGTAGCCTTCAGATTCGAAGTCTGACGCTCTATCCGATTGAGCTACGGGCGCATTTTAGCTAAATAATCTAAAAAGAATATCTATAGTATAATCAGATTCTAAATTCGCGCAAAATAAGCTAAATATTCTTGGTTACCCATTGTGCCGGTAATCACAGACTCACAAACACCTAGTGGCTTAAAGCCTAGCTGTTCTATACCAGCTATCACCTGCTGCACAGTAGCTAAACGCACCTGAGAGTCTCGCACAATCCCACCCCGTCCAATTGCAGCTGGGCCAGCTTCGAACTGCGGCTTAATTAGAACTAACAAATAGGCTACTGGAGTCATGAGTTTTAAAATACTGGGAATAACTTTTAAGACTGAGATAAAAGAGAGATCAAGCGTCACTAAATCGACTAATTCTGGCAACTGAGCTAAATCTTTTAGATTAGTTTGCTCTAAAACAGTTACCCTGCTGTCAGCTGAGATTTTAGCATGCACTTGATTAGATCCGACATCGACGCCGTAAATTTTTTTAGCACCGTGCTGCAACAAACAATCTGTAAAGCCCCCGGTCGAGAGACCAGCATCAAGTACAACTAAATCGTGCACGCTAATTTTAAAATAGTTCAGCGCATGCTCTAATTTAAAACCAGCGCGACTGACATATTTAGGCAACTCTAATGCTAGTGTTAAAATAGCTGTTTTTGCTACTACAACTCCGGGCTTAGTAACTACTTTACCATCAACTCGTAATTGGCCCTGCTCGATTAAATTAGCAATCTGATTACGACTCAAATGCGGCCATTGTTGTAAAGCCAATAAATCAACTCTTTTACGCATAATATATTTCTTTTCACAACTAAATATTTTTTAAACTTAAATTTTCTTGAATATTTTTAGCCCACAAAAAACGCTCCTGCTTATACTTAAACTAAGCAGGAGCGTTTTTAAGATTTTTATTAAACTAGCCCAAAATTTTATTTTTTACTTTTAGCTTTAACTGGCTTAGCTGGTACTACTTTTTTAGGATCGAAAATTTGGATCAATTCACGCACAGTTTCTGATATTTGATAATTATAGGTGCCGGCTAATCTTGGTTCGTTTTGTAAAATCTTTGGTAGCGAGAACACGCTAAATACATCATTGTCAGTTTTGAGCGTTACGATGCCAGTCACTAAAGATTTTTTCAGTGCTGCTCTAAATTCAGCCATGGTGCTAACTTCTACGCCATTCAACTCTTTGATACATTTGCCTGGTGCAAATAGCCGCGAACTTTGTGCTGCCGAACCAGGTAAAATATGACTAATCACTAAAACTGGATCGATTTGATCTAAAGGCTTGAGAAATTTAATTAAACCAGTTTCGCGCGCTGCTAATAATGGCAAATGATTTTGCGATAATGGCATAATTACAAAACCACCAAATACTTCGAATTCGATCTTTTCATAATCTGGGTACATTGAACGTACCGCTGGCAGAGTTCCTACATCAAATTTAAATTTAAATTCTTTTCGTTCGCCATTGCGATAAATTACTAAGGAAACTTCTGAACCTAGTGTGACATAAGACATATAGTCCGACAAAGAGATTTTGTCAGCTTTTTGGGGCATACTAATTTCAGCATAAGCATCCAGTTTTTGCCCATTAACTTCATAAATCATATCGTAAGGCTTAAGCCCAACTTTATCGCATAAACTACCTTTAGCAATATCATATACTAAGCAACCACCAGTAGTTGGATTACCTAAGTATTCGGCCATCTCTTTACCAGCAGCAGTATAAAATACACCCAAATATGGTCTACGCAATAGGCGATTCGGCGCTTCATACAGATCCTTTAAGACCATTTGCAATTCACGAACTGGAATAATATAACCGACATTTTGCGCATCTGGTATAATAGCTGAGTTGATCCCAATTACTTGTCCCATACCATTTACAGATGGCCCGCCCGAGTTACCAGGATTAATTGCAGCATCAATTTGAATATAATAACGTCCATTTTCACTATAATAACCACTGATTACACCGACGGTAGTCTTAAGCGATTGCTGCCCTAAAGGAAAACCAACTGCCATAATCTCTTCACCACGCAACATTGCTTCAGAATCGCCCAGTTCTAAGAACGGAATCGCGCCGCCCAACAAGTTACTAACGGTTTCATAATCTTTCAAACGCAGCAAAGCAATATCACGATCAAAACTAATGCCAATGACTTCTAGTTCAAACTGTTCTTTGCCTAAAGCTGGGATCTGACAAGTGATCACTTTAGCTTGGCTAACCACATGGGCATTAGTAATCAAAACGCCTTGATCATTAATAAAAAAACCGGAACCAGTTCCGATACCTTGCGCTGGTGTAGCATATGGTTGCAACCAATTAAACTCGGCCACTTGTGAAAAGATTTGTACGACTGAGTTTTGAATTTTAGCTTGAATCACAGGCCAAGGATTAGTACCACGTGTAATTACGGTCGCCGGACAATTATTATCCAAATCATGCCCTGCTTGACTATCTGAGGGTAACGCTACTGACTTACCTGGCTCTTGAAAAATATTAGAAATTACTTGATCAGCTAATTTAATAGAGCTGCTAACTGTTTCGCAATTATTATTAGCAACGTAACTTAGTAAAATTAATAAACTTAAAATATTGGTAAATTTTATATTTTTAGATTTTAAAATTTGTAAATTAAAT
>CANKEI010000009.1 GCA_947481115.1 bacterium | reverse complement strand
GGCGATACGGCGGCCACCATCAAGCCCCGAAAGAGCTGTGGCAATAGGCGTTAGAATGTCAGATGCTGACTATGCTGACTTGTAGTTTTTTAATAAAATTTAATTTATAAAATTTGGGGTTATAAAAATCATGCACGTGTTAAAAAAATTAAATATAAATAATTTCAGAAAATTTAGTTTAAAATTATTGGCAATTTTAATTGCATTTGGCATAGCGAGTAGTTTTAAGATTAATAAATTAAATGCGGTAGCCCGTGATTTGTTTGCTACAGGATTTAGTTCGCCAGTTGGCCGTCGATCTATAACGCCACTTGAATTAGATTTTTCACCGGCTGATCGCCCTGGTACAGCTGGCGGTAGCTCAGCAGCTGGCAGTCCCACAGATGGTGATCCAAGTTTTGTTAGCCCAACTAGTACTCTTTCATCAGCCGATTCTGAAGTAACTATTAACGCACTTTTACGCAAGAGGTCTAGGTCTGTAACTGATCAGTTTGAGTCAGCAGCAGGTGGCGATGGATCAGGAGCCATTGACGAGGAGTCACTATCTTCTCCAGCGCGCAAACCTGTAATAATCCCAGACGAAAAAGAGACGCCAGCCACAGAAGCTTTAAAGCGTAATCGCAGGTTTAGGCGATCCTCAAATGATGGCGATGATGCTGTAGCAGCCATAAATAAGCTAGATACTGCTATTAGGGCTAATCCATTTAAATATGCTGATGGTAGTCCAGCCAAAAGAATGTGTGCAGCTAAACAAAAAGAGCTAGCAGCGGCTTTAGGTAGTCCTGATCGTTGGGCGTCAGGAGACGGTATTTTTGATACCTCAGATAAATTAAAGCCAATCGTGTCACCAGATCGTTCTGGTATCTATCATGAGCGTTTACTTGTTAACCCAGATCGTGCGATAGTGCTAGCACATATGATTACTACAGAACGAAACTTAGTAGATAGCGGTGTGTTACAAAAAGATAGTTCCGTTTTAGTAATAGATCCGGAATTACCATTAAGCGCTTATGCTGTTTTCCCAACAAAACATGTTCAAGAGCGACATATTTCTCCAAGAATTATGAGCGATGTGAGGGGCTCTGAGATACATGCTTGTGCAGCTAGCGGTGAGCTGGTAGTTACACCATGTGATCCTAGGACTGGTGGTAATGGTAAGCCAGCGGCGGTATTTTCGTTTAGAACACATGGTATAGACAGGGCAGACGCTAAGGCTAGAATGAGTAGTGTTTTAAGTAGTTTTGCAGACCCACATTCCAAATTAATTGGCCATAATTTTCCTGATGATGGTACTAGAAGAGAGTTATATGATACTCCTAAGGGCTACATGGCTACAATAGCGCCAGCTGGACCTGAAGGTGATTTGCGTAAAGATACAGTTTTTCCCGTACATGTTACTAGATTTGATTCAGCAGATGTGCTAAGTGGCATCCAAAAGCCAGTTTATGTAGGTGTCCAGATTGGTAAAGATGAAGGTGTGCCAATTTTATTATCTAGCGCAGAAGCATTAGCTATTAAAAATCTGCTCATTGGTAAAGCAGCTATTAGTAGTTATAGTAGCTTGGATAGCAACAGTAAATTTTTCGATTTAACGTCTGTAATTGATTGGGCAGCAGCTGGTATTCCTAGTCCTAAGATGGGTGTATTGGTCGAAATCCCAAATTAAACAATATTTTTTAATTAGACTTCTTTCGTAATTCACAGTTTCTACTCGCAACATCCCCCCTCGACTGACGCTCGGGGTGAGCGGGGTTCGGGACGAGCGGGAAAAAATTTTATTTCAAGATAGTTACGGAAGAGCTCTATTATTCCAGAAAGCCTTTGATGGGCCAGCTAATTGTGAAATCTAAGTGTGGATCTGACAGGGGCTGATGTGATACTAAAAAAGTTACAGTTTCAATAAATTTATTAGCTGAAAGTGTCGTTTGATATTCATGTACAGTTTTTAATAAACTTTCGATAATTAATAATTTCTCTTTAGTCGATTCTGTGTCGGTAAATAAAGTTCTATCAAAAGACAAATATAAATTTTTAGTCTGTTGGTCAATCAAAACTGACTGTAACGCAGGCTTCTGACACAAAATTTTTTCTTCAGTTAATAAATTTAGCCAGCTGGAAACCAAATGTTTCAAATCTTTAGTATGATTGCTAGTACTAATAGCCTCAGTGGTTTCACAGTTCCAGCGCTGATTAGCCCAATAATAGAGTGCTAAATTTTTTTTAGAGCTGGCTAGATTTTGCCTGATTAAAGCTAGGTTATGCTGAGGCGCAAATGGTGAACGAATTACTAGCCATTCTTTTTGTAAGGCTAAAAATAAAATTCCCAAGCTAAAAGTAATTAAACTAAGTTTTAAGTAATTATTTTTTAGATAGCTTTTTAAAGAGCTTAAAGAGTTGGGAGTATGCATAATAAAATAGCTTCGGTGATTGGGGCTACGTAGGTACGCCAATCACTATTCTTAAGTCCAATTTCGATTCCGATAGCAGGCGCTTGAATCCCAGCCAGTGGTTTAAATGGCAAACCTACTAATTGTTCAACTTCAAATTGCTGTTTCTGATTTTGCGCTAAATAGTTAGCAATTTTATTGCCCCAATTAATAGTCTGGTCGCAATTCGCTAAATAAGCGTCACTATAATTCATAAAATTCAAAGTAGTAAAATTTAAGTTAGAACAAAAGCGCTGTTTAGTGTAATAATATAGATTTATTTTGGATTTAGAGCTGCACTCATGATAAACATGTAAGCTGATAAATAAATTAATATTAGTTTGATTTGCTCGATTAGCAATCTGTATTCGGCCTAATTCTTCACCTGGTTCACGGGTTAAGTTAACTTGAATTTGGCTGTGTGTAGCTGTCAATTTAGTTTGAATCGCCTGACAGATTTCAAACGCTAAATATTCTTCAGTGTAATCGCAAATTGTGCGGTCAGAATGGGCGGGGCTTAAGCTAATTTTAAATATTTTAGCGGAGTCGTTTGAACTGTTACTAAAAAAACTAAAGCTGCTACAGTTACGAATATTAAGCAAAATTAAAATTAGTAATAAATATTTTTTGGTACACATAAGTTTTAATTTAGCATGATTTTTAAAAACTTATAGTATTAAAACTTAAAGTGGGCCTTATCTGCAAGCTAAGTCCGTGGTCAAGAACTGTTGTAGGAAAGTGCGTCTAGTTGAGTCAGTTTTATTATTAACCCCGATAGCGATTGCTCTAGACTGACCTAGAAAGATACATAGTTTTTTGGCCCGGGTGATCGCCGTATAAATTAAATTGCGCTGTAACAACGTATAGTGTTGAGTAAATAATGGCACAATCACGGCATCGTATTCCGAACCCTGACTTTTGTGAATTGAAATAGCATAAGCCAGCGCTAATTCATCGAGCTCGTTTTGTTGATACTCGATCACTCTATGATCAAACTGTACAAATAAAGTTTTATCAATGGTTTTAATCTCGGTAACGGTGCCAATATCGCCATTAAAAATCGCTTTATCGTAATTATTACGTAACTGAATTACGCGATCTTTAATTTTATAATTGGTGCCACCATAGGTTAGTTGTAAGTTACTATTTAAATTTTGCGAATTTAAGATTAACTGTAAATCTTGGTTAATTTTTTGTGTGCCAGCTGAGCCTTTGTGCATGGGTGACAATACAATTGATTGATCAGGATAGATTTTATATTGGGGTAAAATTTTTTGATAAATATTTTTTAATTGCGCAGCCAGGTTTTCTGGATCTTGCTCTTTAATGAAAATAAAGTCTGATTTAATATATTTGGGATTATTAGTAAAGTTATCGAGTTCGGCGGTACTGGTTGAATTGTTAGTTAGCTCGCTAGTAAGATTAGTAACCGGAAATTCACCCTGGTTAATTTTATGGGCATTAGTAATAATTAAACTATCCTGAGCTTGTCTGAAAATCTCTTTTAAGCGTGAAACTGCGGCGACTTGGCTTTGAATTAAATCGTTTAAAAAATTACCAGCCCCCACAGATGGCAACTGATCAATGTCACCAATAAAAATTAAATGGGCATGCGCTGGTAGCGATTTCAAGACTGAGTAAGCTAAAAAAAGATCTAACATAGATGCTTCATCGATGATTAAAAAATCTAGCTGTAAGCAGTTTTGTTCGTTGCGATTAAATTGCATACTATTAAAATCAAATTCTAATAATCTGTGTAAAGTACTAGCTGGCCTACGAGTACTCTCAGTAATGCGCTTAGCTGCACGTCCAGTTGGGGCGGCTAGTTTATAAATTAAACTATGCTGATCTAATAGATTTAATAGTTCTTTAATGATCGTAGTTTTACCAGTACCCGGTCCGCCAGTAACTACTGAAATTTTATTTTGCAGACAAGCGATTACAGCCGAAATCTGTTCCGGATTTAAATTAATATTATTATTTCCAGTTAAGTTGTTGCTGGTATTATTAGAGCTATTTAATTTTTGATAAATCTGGGTAAAATCTAAGTTTAAATTTGTGGGAGCTTTTTTTAAATTTAATAATCTATCAGCTAAAGCTTTTTCACTATAATAATATTGCGATAATGCCACAAAATGTTGCACTGGATTTTGGGAATTGGCGGGTATTTTATTTAAATCTGGATAAGAGATTAGCTTAATTTTTTGTAACTCATAAAGTTGATGCAAACTGATTTTAAGCAAATGTTCAGTCGCAGGGGTTTGCGGCAACTCTAATAGTTCGGCAGTTAATTTACGTAGTTCTAAAAGTTCAGCATAAACATGTCCTTGGTTGTTAAAGCTACTAATGGCATATAATAAACCAGCGGCAATGCGCTTAGCACTGTCTTTAGGAATACCCATCTTCATGGCAATTTGATCAGCTATCTTAAAGCCGATGCCCCAAATTTCATCTGCTAGGCGATAGGGATTTTCAGTCAGCACGGCAATCGCTTGCTGTCCATATTTTTTATAAATTTTAATGGCATAATTAATCGAAATATCACGTTCTTGTAAAAAGATCATGATATTAGAAACTTCTTTTTGTTCTTTCCAAGAACTAATTATTAGTTGATAGCGCGCTTGGCCAATTCCGGGAATATTTAATAGTTGCGCCGGATCATGTTCAATAATATCTAGGGTTTGTAAGCCTAAATGATCTACAATTTTACTGGCATAGCTTTCGCCGATCCCCTTAATTAAGCCCGAGCCCAAATATTTTTTGAGACCTAAGATCGAAGTAGGTAAAATGGCAGTACAGTTAGTGACGTTAAATTGTCGACCAAATTTACTGTGTGTAACCCATTCACCTTGGAGTGTGACATCTTGTCCTGGCTGTAAATTAGCTAAGTAGCCGCGCGCTAAAATCAACTGTGCGCTATTAGATTGGCTAAGTTTGTTAAATTTAGCAGCGGCCTGCTGAGGTCTTAATTTGAAGACCGTAAAGCCGGTATCTGGACTTTGAAATAAAAAATTTTCAATAGTGCCACTAATTTTTTCAAGATTACCCATAGTTGCCTACAATTATGTTGTTTTTACGCTCGGTTAATCATGGGGATTTTCACCAAGATTACGATTGTTATTAGTGCTATAAACTTGATTAAATTGCTCAAAAGCTTTTGGACAGCTGTAAATTAAATCTTTCATAAAGATAGTCAGATGTGTCAAAAATTTATCTAAATCAGTAAAGCTTAAGACGCCCTGATGAAAATTTGCGGCTTCATTTTCTAATGAAGTTTCGCCCCAAGTTAATAAAAAGCTGTTTCCTAGGCTGCGTTTTTCACAGCATTCTGTAATTAAACGTAAAATCAAAGTTTTAATTGGTGCAGTGCGTTCAGAATTTTTTTGCGTTTTTAATAAGAACTGTTCGCGCGCTTTATGTAACATTTTTTTCAATAGTTTATGTTCTTCAGTAGTTAGCGCTAGATCGTTTTCAATTTTAACTAAGTCATGTATGCCAACTTTTTGCTCTTTCCAAATAAATAAACCTTCGTGAGTCTTGGTTTCTTTATGATAAATCCCGATCTGTAGGGTACGAATTAAAGCAATTAATTCCAGCATGTTTTTAACTTGGGTAGCGCCAATAAAGAAACCGTCTAGTTTAGCTAATAAATTATGGGTTAACTGGACCCGATTTTTAACATCAAGATCGATTTTTTTATGCGCTAGGTGGTTAACAGTATGTAATTCAGATGTGCCAGAATTATTTTCGGTATTTATAGTAGTTATGTTAAATAAACTAAATATAGAAAAAACTTTAATTAAAAATTTATAGTTCATCGCAAGCGCTCCTTTAATTATTAATAATTAATTTCAAAGGCGATAGCCAAACTCCAGCCTTTGCCAATGCCATATGAACTTAATGTTTTTTCGCCCGAAATGTCTAGTGTCCAATCATAAGTTTTTTTGATAGCGCGATAGCAAATTTTACTAAAAATTTTATTTTGATAAGCACAGAATGGCCGATTGAAGGCCCGATTAAGCTGGTCTACAGTCGCTTTTTGGGCGGTTTTAAATTTGCCTAAATGTTCACGTTGTTTAAACCAGAAATCGTAGCCCATGATAAATACGCAGCTATTAATTTTAAATTCTGGGGCAATCTGAAACTCGCCGGTAAATCCTGGGTGAACTTTAACTGACTCGCGTTCCAGGTAAATGGTATTAATCGCTTGTTCGTCCAAGAAAGCTAAGCTGACACCAGCTTGTTGTTCCCTAATAGCTGGATCAGATGATGTGGGCTCTAAAGCTTCATCGGTAAAAAGGGCCGGATCTTTTTTTTGAATATAAAAGCGCGATTCATAAGCTGGCACTAAATATTCAAACCAGGCACTAATTGGCACCCTAATCGAATCGCTATAAATATATTGTGGTTCAATTAAAGCACCTAGACCAAAATGGCCACCGTTGCCTAGGGGTGTTTGCAATAGATCTTCAGAAAGACGGTCGATTGAATTAATTAAAACTGGTACTACAATTTGCATAGCATTAGCGGTATTTGGTGGCGATGCCATAGCATCATCCAATAGTTGCTTAATATTAAAAGTTGGGCGATGTGATTTGCCGACAAAATCAGAGCCAAAGATGCCATTCTTAAGTGCGAAAGCCGTTGGTACGGTAATCATAGGCCCTACGTTAATGTAGATCCGATCTGTAGCACTAGTATCACAAATAGGGATTCTGAATTTTAGCTGCAGATCAGTAATGCCAATTTTGTCACTTAAGGCATGTTCGATTAAGGCTGGATTGCGGGCCGTATTAGAGGTGTTTTCAACCGCAAATTGATCAGTAATAGCCGCTTGTTCTTCAGGTGTGAAAAAATAATTGCGTTCATCATACATTAAGCCAAATAGGGCTTCGAGACTATATTTTTGCCAATTTTTAAAAGTTTGAAACATGAAGCCTAGTCGGCGTTCTTGGACTTTAGCTGGGGACATTAGAAATAGTGATGGCAATTTATCTTGAAATTCCTCAATGTCAATGTCTTCAAAAAACTCTTTATTTAGTTGAATATATGAAGTGCCCAACGTGTAGCCATCGGGACTCATGTGTAAATAACCATTATCGTTAAAAAATAAATGTGTTTTGAAATTCCAATTTAAATTAGCGCATTTATCGGGCATAAGCCAAAAAATTGGCAAAGTTTCAATGGGCCGTTTATTTAAACTGTTGGTACGTCGGAAAAAGTTTTTGGCCAAAATATCATTGAGGTGTAAGGTATCGATCAAGAAATTTAAAGCTGATACATTAGTACTACGTGTACTTAAATTAGGCATATGCATGATTTCATCAAATTCATCATCATTGGTAGCATCAAAGTCATAATCAGCTGCTTGAATGACAAATGTGCCTGTGCCTAGCAATAGAACTAAAATCAAAATAAATTTTTTGGTTACTTTCAACAAATTTATACTTCCATATATATCATGAGCTATGTACCATATTTGAATTAATTACTCGAATTGATTTTTACTATATTTACTGCAAAAAATCATTTAATAAATCTTACTATACCTTTAATTTAAAGTTCTATCAAAAGGGGCTCGCTTTTTATTTTCGGAGGATTAATATTAGGTACTAAGATTAATTTACAATTTAAGCATAGGCATGTTAGAGGGTTTAAGGATCATATGTCGATTTTTCGAGCGAATAGCAAAGTTAATTTGATCATCGAGGGTAATATAGGTGCTGGTAAGTCGACTTTTTTGCGCTTACTAGGTGCTGCTTTAGATATTCAGCCGGTCTTTGAACGACATGATAAGTGGCAAGATGTTGGTGGCGAAAATCTCTTAGATAATTTTTACCGCGATACTAAGCGCTGGGGTTATACTTTTCAAACTTATGCCTTTGTTTCTAGAGTTGTCGAGCAAGAAAAATTTTTAAGCCAACCAGGTAATCAGCCCTTGGTTTTAGAACGTTCAGTTTATTCAGATCGTTATTGTTTTGCCAAAAATGCTTTTGAGATGGGCTTAATGTCAGAACTTGAATGGGATTTATATAAAAATTGGTTTGGCTGGTTAGTAGAAAGTTACACGGTGCAACCGACCGGTTTTATTTATTTACGTGTTGAGCCGGAAATCTGTTTTAAGCGGATGCAGCAGCGTGGGCGCTCAGAAGAGAACACGGTTCCAATAAATTATATCAATTTATTGCATGCCAAACATGAAGATTGGTTATTACAAAAACATAACATTGCAGATTATCTCAAGCATTTGCCAGTATTAGTATTGGATTGCAATCGGGATTTTGAACATGATTTAGACGTACAAGCCCACTTATTTGGAGAAGTTAGAAAATTTTTCAAATTACAGGATCGAGCTATAGTGCCACCAAAAGATCAAGCGCCACAGATTTCATTGTAATTTGGGGTTAAAAAAAATTAAATTAGCTAAGTAAAAGTAACTAAAACTCTTTAACCGTAAAATGTTTAGCTGGAAGGGTGAAAACCATGGACGGAATCGACGGAAAATTTATTGCACAAGCGGCAGCTTATATTGGAGCAGCAATTGCCATTGCCATTGGTACAATGGGACCGGCTTTAGGGCAAGGTGCAATTGGCAAGCAAGCTTGTGAGTCATTAGGTAAATATCCAGAAAGTGCTGGCAAGATTCAGCGAGCCATGATTTTAGCGTTAGGTACAGTTGAAGCTTCAGCCGTATACGCTTTAATTATTGCTTTTATGTTAGTGCGAAAATAGTCTTAAAAAAAAGCTGTGTTTTTTACTGGTACAGCTTAAGTGAGATTAGATCAAGAATAGATTGAGATTAGTATGTTATTTAATCTAACTTTGTTTGTGCAAATATTTAACTTCTTGATAGCTTACTTTTTATTGTCACGCTTTTTATTTAAGCCAGTCTTAGTGCAAATTGAACGACGTGAACAATATTTAGCTAATTTACAAGCTAAATATGATCAACGAGCACAAACACTAGAACTATTGGTGCAACAGCAACAAGCGGTTGCGCGCGAAGCAGGAGTTTTGTTTGTGCCATTTTTGCAGACGATTCAAGCAGTTAATAATTTTGCCATACCAGTAGTACCGATCTTAAAGACTACTAAATTATCTAAAGAAACTTTGCTGAGAATTGAGACAGCCGTAACTAGCCAAGTAGTTAAGCAGGTGCAACGTGCTTGATCTAATTTTTAAGATCTTAAATTTTATAATTTTCATTTTAATTTCAGCCTATGTTTTCAAACGTTCGATGTTAAGTGATATTTTCGCTGAGATCAAACAAGCTAATAATCAAGTTTATGGTTTGGAAAAATCGATTGGTGAATTAAACGAAGAGTTGCAAACTGAGCAATTAGCTGTGCAAGAGCAAAAAGTTAGTTATGATCAGTTACTTAAGCGAGTCCAGCAGTGGCAGCAAATTTGTTTAGATCAGCAAGCTTTACGACAGGCTGAGCAGGATCAAATTTTAATTAATCTAAATATTAAGCGCGAGCAACAAAGTCAGCTGCTGGTGACGCATAGATTGCAAAAAAAATTAACTAAGTTAATTGTTAAAAATAGTCTAACAGATTTAAAAGCTTATTTTCAAGACCATAAGTTAGTAGATCAGTATCAAGTTGATTTGCTTAATAAATTAGTTAGCAAGTAAGTCAGAAGTGAGTAGGTCAAATGCGTAGTACGCAAATTTTATTAGCGCAAAAATATGCGCAAGCATATCTCACCTGTTTTAGTGCAGAAATAAATAGTGCCGACTTAGTTAATCTGCAAAAATTACAGCAATTTATTTCAGAACAAAAAGACTTATATCTACTAGCTAATTTCTTAAGCTCTGAAATTGCCCAGCAAAATAATTTCAACCAAGCTTTAGTGGCTAAATTTAGTTTGCCAATTAATTTTAAAAAATTTTTAGATTTACTGGTGCAACACAGGGTAGTGTTATTATTAGCTAAAATTCTGGAAGAAATAATCATTAATTATCAGATCTTAACTAAAAATTATAAATTTGTGATTAAAAGTGTCACGCAATTATCTATTGAGCAGCTAGAAACAGTTAAAATTTATTTAACCAGTGAACTGTCGCAATTGTTGGGATACCCCGCTACGGTGACTTGTGAGTTACAACTTGACGCTAGCTTAATCGCAGGCATACAGGCGTTTAACCAATTATTTTTTTGGGATGGCTCAGTGCGTGGGCGCGTGCAAAAGTTAGAATCAGCTTTGCGTTTGAGTTAATAGATATTTAAGTTAAAAAATTAGTAAATATTTAAATTAATTAAGGGCTAAAACAAACATGGAAATCAAGAGCACTGATCTGGTTTCATTATATGCAAAATTTTTGCAGGGTGATAAATCAGCCACACAGTTAGATGAAGTTGGCGTAGTGCTACAAGTCAGTGATAATGTTTGTATTGTCCGAGGCTTAAATCAAGCTGTTTATCAAGAGCTGATTGAATTTGAAGGTGGTAATCAGGGCATTATTTTAGATTTAAATAGTGGGATCGCCGCGATATTTTTATTACATAATCATATTGCAATTAAAGAACAAGAAATTGCTAGACGTACTGGTAAGCAGTTCACCGCGCCAGTTGGCTTGGGATTGTTAGGACGGGTAATCGATGTGTTGGGCCATTCGCAAGATGCTTTAGGCGACCTGTCTGTGACTGAGCATCAACCAATCGAAGCTGAGATTCCCGGAGTAATTCAACGCAGTCCCGTTAATCAGCCTTTAGAGACTGGAATTTTAGCGGTCGATGCTTTGGTACCAATAGGACTTGGGCAGCGCGAATTAATTATCGGTAATCGTGGTACTGGTAAAACAGCTTTAGTGATCGATACAATCTTAAATCAAAAAAACAAATCAGTAATTTGTGTGTATGTTTCGATTGGCCAACAGCAAGCCAAATTAGCTCGAATTATAAAATTATTAGAAGCTACTGGTGCTTTAGAATATACCGTAATCGTAACAGCCGGTTCTAGTTCGCCAGTCATGCACCAATATTTAGCGCCTTATGTTGGTTGCACCATTGCCGAATATTTTAGATTGCAGGGCAAAGATGTAATGATCGCATACGACGACCTAACTAATCATGCGATTGCTTATCGGGAAATGTCGTTATTATTACGTAGGTCACCAGGTCGTGAAGCTTATCCTGGCGATGTATTTTATTTGCACTCTAGGTTGTTAGAGCGGGCCGGTAAATTATTGTCTGGTGGTTCAATTACGGCGTTGCCAGTAATCCAAATTCAGGGCGGCGATTTAACTGCTTATATTCCTACTAATTTAATTTCGATTACCGATGGGCAGATTTTTTTAGATACAAAATTATTTAATCAGGGTGTCCGACCAGCCGTAAATATTGAGCTGTCAGTATCGCGGGTGGGCGGTGCAGCACAGACTGGTGCTATGCGGCAAATGACTAAAGCTTTAAGATTAGAACTAGCGCAATATCACGAGTTATTAAGTTTTGCGCAATTTGGCACAGAGTTAGACGAGCTTTCACAGCGCAGATTAGCCCGCGGTGCTATAGCAGTAGAGTTATTAAAACAGTCTGAGCATCAACCATATAGTCCAGTCGATGAAGTTTTAATTTTATTCGCTTATCAAGCTAATTTCTTAGACCAGATCGTTGTGGCACGGGTTAAAGCGTTTGTAGATCAATTTATTAGCTATGTTTCTTCAGTACATGCCGAGTTATATCACGAATTACAGGCCGTAGCTAAAATTTCGGCTGAGCAGTATCAGCGCTTACAAAAAGTAGCCGTAGAATTTAGCAAGATCTTTATGCCCGAAGCAATTTAAGCTAACCTAATTAAAAATTGGTTGGAATTTCAACCAAACTGTTAGTAAAACTGGTTAGAATTTTAACCAAATAGCTTTTTAATCTAAGAGCTATAGCAGTGATTAGGCGTTAGTTTTTTAAGATTTACTAAAGTATAGGTGAGCTAGTTGTGAAAAGAATTATCGATAGCTATCTACAAGCATGGGCACAGCAAGCTAGTTTTAAACCCTTGTTATTACGGGGTGCCCGACAAGTTGGTAAAACTTACGCTGTTAGACAACTAGGTCAGCAGTTTGAAAATTTTATTGAGCTTAATTTAGAAAAAAGCGCTAAAGGTCGTAAATTTTTTCAAGCTGATTTAGATCCGCATGAAATTTCTCAAGAAATCTCACACTTATTTAAACAGCAGATTGTCCCCGGTAAAACTTTATTGTTTTTAGATGAAGTGCAAGCCGAGCCGCGCGCTATTTTAGCCTTACGTTATTTTTATGAACTTATGCCAGAATTACATGTGATTGCAGCTGGTTCGTTATTAGATTTTGCGATAGAGTCTGTTGGTGTGCCAGTTGGCAGAGTGGAATTCTTGCACATGTATCCCCTGTCTTTTTGGGAATTTTTAGTAGCTTTAGATGAGCAGTTTTTGATTCAAGCGATTAAATCTCAAGTTTTAGAGCAACCAATTAATAATACTACCCACGAGCAGCTTTTAAAATTAGTTAGCCAGTATTTAGCAATTGGGGGCATGCCTGAAGTAGTCGCTAGTTGGATCGAGCATCAGCAAGCTGAGCAATGTGCCAAGATTCAGCAAACTTTAATTATGGCTTATCGCCAAGATTTCCATAAATATGGCAAACAGCCGCAATTAAAATACCTCGATACGTTGTTTCATCACATTCCACTGCAACTAGGTAAGAAATTTAAATATAGCAACATCGCAGGTGATTATCGTAAGCGTGAATTAGCACCATGTCTAGATTTATTAGTGACTGCTGGTGTAGTACATAAAATATTTCATACAGCTGCACAGGGCATACCATTAGGTGCGCAAGCAGATCTAAACGAATTCAAATTATTATATTTAGACGTAGGCTTAGCTCAAGCGGCTTTAGGTTTAGACTTAACTGAATGGTTGCTAGAGCCAGCAGCGCAATTTGTTAATAAAGGCGAAATTATCGAAGCGTTTGTGGGGCAAGAGTTATTAGTTTACGCTGATCCAACTCAGAAGAAACAGCTTTATTATTGGTTTAGATCTGAACGTACAGCGCAAGCTGAAGTTGATTATGTGACTAATATCAAGCAAGCGATTGTGCCGGTTGAAGTTAAGGGTGGTGCAGGCAGCACACTCAGAAGTATGCACAGCTTTTTAGCTCAACATCCTCAGTCACATTTTGGCCTGAGATTTTCGACGCAGAATTATAATCTTTACGATAAAATTCACTCATATCCGCTATATGCTATTTTTATGGCGATTCAAAGTGGCCTTAAATTTTAGGATTAATTTTAGAGATATAAAACAGCTTTAACCTGATTTTTTATGTAAATATATAGCTAAGTCTTATGAAAATTGTGTAGTCTGTGTATTAAATTACATAAACTGTTAAGTTATTAAACTTAACTTTTAATTTTTTTAGGGGGCTTTTAAAATATGTTTATTAAGCGGGATATTGCTGAGTTTATCTTGGCGGGGGCACAGCAAATGCCAGTGGTGGCAATTATTGGGCCACGACAATCTGGTAAAAGTACTTTGGCTAAATATCTATTTCCCAAACACACTTATTTAGATATGCAAGATGCAGAACTGCTAGATTTTGCTAATCATGATCCTAAGGGGTTCTTAAAACACTATCGATCTCAAAACGAATATGGATTAATTATCGATGAAGCGCAGTATGCCCCAGCGCTTTTCTCCCAGATTAAAGTTTTGGCTGATCAGGATCCTAAAGCTGGTTACTATATTTTATCTGGTTCACAAAATTTTTTATTACATGAAAAAATTAGTGAATCACTGGCGGGACGGGTTTATTTTTATAAACTACTACCATTGTCGATTCATGAATTAAAAGCAGCTGGTTTATTAGGGCAGCTACCAGCACAAATATTTCACGGGTTTTACCCCAGAATCTATCAATCAAATCTAAATTTTACAGAATATTATACCAACTATATCTCGACTTATGTCGAGCGGGATATTCGCAGCATTAGAAATATCGAACATGTTTTAGTATTCAAAAAATTTATGCAACTATGTGCTCTGCGCATCGGCACAACCCTAAATATTTCTGACTTAGCAACTAATTGTGGAATTTCGCAAGAGACTGCCAGGAGCTGGTTGGCGCTCTTAGAAACCAGTTTTATTTTGTTTTTGTTGCCATCGTATCACAATAATTTGGGTAAACGAGTTACCAAGTCGCCCAAATTATATTTCTATGATGTTGGTTTAGCGGCTGTAATTATGGGGGCTGATCCTAAAACTTTGGTCGAAAAACGGGATATTTATGACGTTTTATTTGAGAATTTAGTGCTTGTAGATCTAATTAAAAATTTTGCGGCACATAATATTAATTTTAATTTAACTTTTTTTAGAGATAGCAATCAAAACGAAATCGATTTGATTATTGAGACTGGTGGCGAAATTATACCGGTTGAAATTAAAGCCTCTGAGACGGCACAGGCTAGTTTTTTTAATACGATTAACTGGTTTAAACAAGTGACTAACAGCTCAGCTCTAGCAACGGTAATTTATGGCGGCGATAGTAATCAAACTAGAAGTAGTGGCCTTTTTTTAGCTTGGCAAAATTTAGATCAGCTGATTAAGTAAATTAAGCAACTTAGGCAGATCGCCCTTCATGGGTGCTTTAGCCTTGATTAGCTCTTGCAGCTCTACCATAGTAAACCAATGTGCTTCTATAAAATCGTTGGGATTATAATCTGGCACGATATCAGTGTAAATTAAATATAGTTGCATGTGGGCAGAAACTTGGTGCTCTGCGGGGTTAAATTTAGCCAATAATTGGTGTTTAATATTAGCTGCGTCCAAGTTTAGCTCTTCTTGTAGTTCACGCACAAAGGCTTGTTCATAAGTTTCGCTAGCCATCACATGGCCGCCAACACTTGCATCCCAACAAAGGGGAAATAATTTTTTGTTAGGTGAGCGACGTGGAATCCAAATTTGATTTGAATTGTTAATTAAGAAAGCATTAATTACTCGAAAGCCTAATTTTTGTGCATATACTTCAGTGCGATATCTCTGGCCAATTACTTGGTCATTTTGATCTACGATATCTAATAGCTCATCGTGATTAATGCTAAGCAAGCTATTTAGTTTGAACATACCATTTTCCAAAGTTTAAATTTTAATCGTATCTACAAACTTTTGCAGATGTTTATAGCGATGCGGCTTAGTTTTAATAATTTCAGTATATATAGCGAGCGCTTGATCTAATGGCATTTTGCTAAAGTGAATAATACGTTTACCTTCTTTAATTTTAATATGGTAACCTGCTGCATTATTTAGATCTAGTGAACTATTTAAAATATCGTTATAGCATAAACGTGGAATAAATTTATTATGAGTTGGGCTAAGCGGACATAAGATTAAATGTTCTTGGCTATTCTGGTTTTGCTTTAAAGATATCTCTGCGACTTTAGTGATCAGTTCATCATCAGAATAGTAGATATAAGTCTCTTCACCTTCTCGTTTTAGCCATTGAGCATGGAAGATATCATCAGAGTTAACAGGATTGCTATTTTTATTAAAAACTTGTTGATTAACATCATCATATAATAGTCCAAAAATGCGATAATCTAACAAGTATTCGTCTTCTTTAATCTGAATAAGATACAAATTTGGGTCAAAATTATGTTCTTTGAGTAACATACATAATTGGCGTTTAGTATATTTAGAGCCTAAATGTAATAAGATACCATATTCAAGCGTTTGCATATTATTATGAATTTGTAAATTAATTAAATTATAGATATTAGCATCAATTTTGCCATCAGCTGTTAGATAAATACCATTTTTTTGTAAAAATTCATTCAGAATATTGTTAGAACTATTAGCTAGATAATTTACCGAATATAATTCTGAACCAATAACAGGCGTACATTTTATAAATACTAATGGATTGCAATCATGTAAATAGGTTAAATAATGGCGTTCTATTTCACGACAAAGACCCCTAGGTAATTGTATTATGTATGGTCTAGAAAAATCTATTTCATAGGATCGTAGATGCAAATACTCTTGATAATTTAGTTTGCAGGGCATAATTTCATTTTTTTTATAAATTGTAAAAAAAATATTTTGAGTATCGTAATTTTTGTATTTACGGCCAATATTAGCCAAATTGCCATCTAGATCATCCAAAAATTTAATTAAAAATATATGTGTAAAAAGTCTGATCACGGGTGTCTTTAAATTAGCTTGGACCAACTCGTTTTTATGTGGTACTGATTCTGGATCACGATAAATTAACATGCCATCTTTTTTTAAAATTCGAAAAGATTCGGCAAAAAACTTATCAAATCCATTGATGCCACCGGCATAAGAGATGATTTCATGAACCACCGCCGAAGCATTAATGCCAGATAGATAATTGTCTGGGAAGCAGCCCATTGAAGTAGCATCTAATTGTTGAAGCTGTAGTTGTGGGCCGGTTTGCTTTGGTGCCAGATATTTATTTAATTGAGGATGTCTAGTTGGTAAAATTTTTAAAATATTTTCATCTACGTCAGAAGCAATAATAGTAGGCGATAACTCATTTGGTATTCGAGATAATAATTCGGCAATTGGGTCGCCGCCGGTACCAATTTCTAAGTAAATCCCATTGGGGTTAGTTAAGATATATGGTAGAATGCCTAATTTTTCTTGAGTATTATATTTAATTTTATCAAGATAAAAACTTAAATTTAAATTTTTATGATCAACTGTATTTGGAATTGATTCTTCTGTACTTAAATTAGTATTGTTAATACATAAAAAAAGACCTAAACCCCAATTTAGTGCTTTGGGAGAGATCAAATTATAGATTAGTTTATTCATATTGGTTAATTACCTGCAATTAAATTATCGTAAATTAGTTGTAATTCTAATAGTGGTTGTTCAGCATCAATAATTTGTTTATTATAGTGCTGATTAACTAAGTTTAGATTGTGAAATAGTGGTTCAATATTAGTATGAAAATATTTTAAACGTTGCTTAGCAATCTCATTCGTATCTGCTTTACGTAATGCTAATGGCGCCTGACAATTATCACACTTATCAATTGCTTTAGAAGCAGCTGTTTTACGATTATAGACTTGAAAACATTGATTGCAAACTTGTCTCTCGGCAATACGCTTAATGCAAGTTTTATCGTTAACCACTAATTGCACAAAACTAACCTGAGCTACTAAATTATGCTGTTTGAAAAAATTATCTAAAAATTCTAGTGATGCTTTGGTGCGTGGAAAACCGTCGATAATAAAAGGTTTATTCTGTTGGATTGCCATAACTAAATGCTTAGTAATTATCTGGCAAGTGATCTCTTCATCAATATATTCACCTTTTTCTACAATTGGTTGAATTTTTTTACCCAATTCAGTCTGAGCGAGTATTTCAGCCCGTAAAAGATCACCGGGACAAATTTGAATATAGTTATATTTTTGAATTAAATATTGTGAAAATGTGCCTTTACCGCTACCTGGCGCAGAAATCAAGACAAAATTTTTGACACTAAATAAGGGTGCTACCGTTAGAAGATAGGCTAGTAATAATAATTTTTTAAACATATTTTTAATTTTCGAAATATAAATCTTAGTTGTGCTTCTACAATTATGGTTCAATTATTATACGGGTGCTTGGTTAGAAATTCCTGCAGCTCTTGCTGAGTGTCTGCATGATTGAAATCTTGTACACGCTGATCACAACCGGCATAACGTAGTCCCACAAATTCGATATTGCGTTGTTTAGCAGCCAGCTCAACAGCGGTGATATTCTTAGCTTTATCGTCCACAAAAACAATTAAGTCTGGTTTATAATTTATGTGATCTAAATAGGCTAATAAAACAGTGCCTTTGTCGTTTAGGCCACAAAATAAGACGTTGTTTTTATACATATGTGGGTGTGGTAAATCGAAACTATGTTCGATAGCAATAAATAAATGGGCGTAGGGATTAGCTGGAAAATCTAAATTATTTTTAGTTAACTGAGCCATAGTTGCTGGCACCAATGGCAATGATCTGGCCGTTAAACAAATAGCATGATGGCAGCATGTGTGAATATGCGTCAATTTGGTTGCTAGATCTAATTCAGTTGGCACCAAATCAATTTTAGCGTGCACGTGAAAATAGATTGGCAAAACAGCTTGGATGGCAGTATTGGTATCTACGCCGAGCTTGGTTTGGGCTTCGACCATATGCGAAAACCATTGATCTGAGCCTAGATCAGTTTTAGGAAATAACAGTGTGTTATCAATATCAAAAATTACTAAACAGTTTTTGCGGGTTAAGTACTGGGAAACTTCTTGAATTTGATGAATTTCTTTTATAGAACTAGTGGCATTTATAGTAGTATTTTTGAGATCTAATTTACGCACTTCGCTGAAATTGTTTATATTGTTGGCACTTAGATTATTAAAATTTGCCAACATAATAGTGCACAATATAAAAGTTGTAGATGAATTTTGGTTAAATATTTTTGGCAATATCATAAATCGATTAATCCTAGTATATATAAGCCGAAACTTGTGGTTAAATTTAAAAAAACTAAACTAATTAGCATACTTGTTATTTAAGTACGCTAATTAATTGTAGGCCTAATTCAGCTTTTGTGAAGATATTATGCAGAAAATATTAAATAATTTAGTGATTTTAATTTCGATAATCGGTGCTATTAGCCCAGTTAATTTAATTGCTAAATCGACAGTTAAAGATTACGCGCAAATTAAATCATATTTAAAAGATCCAAAAAGTTATATCGCGATTGTATGGCCCATTACGCCGTTAGAAGCTGATCCACAAATCGAAGCTATGTTGTATAAGTATGGCAAAATTTTGCACAAGAGTTCGATTATGTTAAATCGCACAGATGCCTATGTGCTTTTACGCACGGCGCATCCTCATATTTTAAACACAGCAGATCATGTTAATTGGTATTTCCCGGCAGATGCATTTAGTCGTCCAGCGCGAGTCTATATTGTGCTTTTTGATAATCTGGACATTGCTGTTGAGGCTAAGCATAAGATCAGAAGATTGTTTAATTTGCAATACCGTGCGATTCATATTAACGATACCCGTTCTGAAACTAAAGCATTGGGCAAATTCTTCTTTAAGCGCTAAAATTTTTACTTTTCTATCCAAACGCCTTGTGCATTTTTAGTATAAGTTTTTTTTACGGCCGCCCAGGCAACTTTAAAAGCCTGCTCTTCAGTGTCATATTCTATGTAAGCGTTATTAAATGCTTTGCGAAAAATAGTTTGGGCATGCTCAGGTAAATTGTTAGTAATGCTTAGCGGTAGATCGCTATTGTTTTGATAGGGCATGACTATATTCTTTCCCAATTATTAAATTGCAAAATATCGATGATTTTTTCTGGATTTTTTTAGTTTCATAATTTCTACCTGCAAGTCTAAAATTAAAATTGCGGTGTAAAAACTTACATATCTAACCAAGCGTGTCAACTTAGGACACATTTACGTTCGATCATTCTCTGAAAAAGTGGCCGGCTTGTTACTTCTTGCATGCTATCAAATCTACGCCAGCCTTATCATCTCCGTGAATGTAAGTTTGCGCTTCGTCAATCACTCGCATCACAACTGGGGCATCAGCTATAATCACTCTTAACAAGTGTAATCTATCGCGCCGGGAAATCTCGTGTTCTTTTGGTCGTGGATAAGCTCGTTGATAATCCACACGCGCTTTTTCCATGACTGTCACGATTTCACCTGCGTTAAGTTCCTGATTTGCTAATTCTGGGACCATCTTAGAGTGACTAGCTAAATGATCCCAACCGGCGTCGCCTATTTTTGATAGCGCTTGTTGCACAGTAGAACGTGACAACGTGCTATTTTTAGCAACCTGAAGTTTATTTACTCTCAAATAAGAATCTAAGATTTCGATGAATGTTTCTGGATCATTATCGATTAAGCATTCGAGCAATGCAGTACCCACTTTTTGTGAATCCAGGAAAGTATCTTCTGCGCGCCATCTAGTAATCCTTTTACGATGCTTAAGTTTAGTTTCAGAAATATCTTCGAGCGAGAAGCCTGGCTTTTTTAATATCTTTTTTTTGTGCATCGCTCCTACCAGAATCTTTTTTTAGCAAACGCGCGGCCTGCGCCAGATTTTAAATATTTTTCAAAAGCAGCGGCCTTAAGTTTATTGCTAAAACCAAAGAACATAACCAACTCCCATGGTCGATATGGCTTGGTATGAACTGATCCGCCAGAATTGTGCGTTTCTAATCGCTCTGTTAGATTATCAGTTAATCCAATATATCGCTGAGCAGGTAAGTTTATGGATTTGATTAAATAGACATAAAACATAATTTGTAGTTTCTCTAAGAGATGGTCCAGCCTACGCTTATCCATGCTTTCCAGCTTGGCAAGCTATGGCGGACAGCTTTCGCTTTTTTACTAATATAATAGAGCTCTTCCGTAACTATCTTGAAATAAAATTTTTTCCCGCTCCAGGCGTCGCCAGAGGCTATGCCGGACACGGTCGTCCCGAACCCCGCTCACCCCGAGCGTCAGTCGAGGGGGGGATGTTGCGAGTAGAAACTGTGAATTACGGAAGAAGTCTAATCTTTTTTTGTAATAAAACCATTCTGTTAAAGAGACTGGCCGTGCCAGCTGAAGCCTTGGCGAAAGCTGGTGTCAGCTGATTGATGCACTCCGAAACAAAAATGTTACATATGGATTCACGTTAAAGCACATCCAGACGGTCTTTGAGGTATGCGGGCTAGTATTAGAGAATTAATTTTTTTAGAGTGGCGTTAAAAGCTGTGAATCTTTATTTTAAAATATTGAGCTGTGAGTTTATATTAGTTTTTTCTAATCTATTTTTTATAAATTTTAAAATTTTTTCGGCACAGTGAATTGCTTCAATGGCTTCTTGACGATCTATATTGAAGCGATCATCTGGGTAACGCGTGTATGTAGCATATGGCGATAAAAGTTTTGTTTCTGCGCGTAATTGATTTAATGTATGATCGTGTTTAATACATTCTATCAATAGTTTTTCCAAATCATGAGTTCTAGGAGCTATTTGTTGGTTGAAAATTAGATAAGCTTTTAGAGCTTTCTCAGCAGACTGTTGTGTTGCATATGCTGTCATATCAAGAGTAATGTCATCATCTTTAATAAGCTTTTTTGCAGCGTGTAAATCGTTAGTGGCCTTGATAATCCAGTCTTTAACTCCTGGCATAGATCACCTTGCCGTTATGCTCTATTTTATAAACTAGTGATGCAGGATCTGTGACACGAGCATTAAATTCATCTTGAGTATATACCATCAAATCTTTGGCAATATTAAGGTCCCAAAGCGCTTGACGGCCAACTATAGTACGTTTGTGACTTTTTTCATCAGATGCTTGTATTACTACTAACAAGTCTAAATCGCTTTCATCATCAGGGTTACCCCAAGCGTATGACCCAAAGAGATAAATTTTTTCCGGTTGATAAACATTAACTAAGCGATTTTTAACTTCTTCAAGTATTTCTGGCGTGATCATAATTTTCCTTATGTTAATCAATACGGTTACAATATTAAAGTAATGGCAAGAAGTTTGTAAATCAATATTAATTGGGCAATAAATTTATGAAATTAAAAAGTTAGGGTGAAGCAGGATAGAGTCTTATCTATGAGCGCCAGCCAACTTCTTTTAGAAATACTAAATATCCTGCTTCATGACGTTCTTTAGCTGTTGCATCAATAAAGCCACCATTGCCAAAAATAATTGGCCGGTCTGCTCTAACTCAGCTAATATTTGCAGGTCATAGGCAATTGCGTCTAAAAGCATTTGGCTAGCCGTTTTAGAATCAGAAAATTTCATAACACTTTTTTCATAAAAAATTTTGCATGGCCTAGTGGGCAATCATCGAGTTGGCCAAAAATTTCATAGCCATGTCGTAGGTAAAAATCTTTGGCTTGAAAATCAAAGGTATCAAGATGGGCAAGTTTGCAGCCTTGTTTGCAAGCTTCGTGTTCGATTTTTGCTAATAATTTTGCACCATAGCCATGCTTACGATATTGCTCGTCAACCCACAAAACATTGATGTATAAAATTTTCCAACAGTAAATCACGGCAGTTATGCCACCGCGGATAACATGCTCTTTATCTCTTATAACAAAACCTAATTGTATAAAAGGTACGGCTTGGGTGAAGGGCATTTACTGTTGATTGAATTCAACAAGTTTGTTTTCGAGATATTCGTTATCTTGTGATGTAGCAGTCACAATAGTAACAATTTCTTTAGAATCCATAACTATCTTGAAATAAAATTTTTTCCCGCTCGTCCCGAACCCCGCTCACCCCGAGCGTCAGTCGAGGGGGGG
>CANKEI010000008.1 GCA_947481115.1 bacterium | reverse complement strand
AGTTCTAAACAAAAGTGTGCTGATCTGAGCTTGCGTTAGTCCCTCCATATGCATTATTATTGCATGCGCTTTATTTCTAATTAGTGCAACTGGCGATGTTTTAAAATAATTTATTAATATGACTTTTTCTTCATTTTCTCATGTTGTTGGCTTCATGATGATATAGAATCATCACATTCAACTTTTTGTCAAATTCGGACATTTTGTTTTAACAACGCTATACATAATTTATATTTTCTAAATCTATATTTTCTGATGATCCTATCGTAAACTTCACTTTAGTTTTAAGTTAGCTGGCAAATATCAAGTTATTGGGCCGAAAAACAATAGTTTAATAAAAATTACTAGATAATGGTACGACAGTTGAGTAACAATGACCAAATCAGTTCAGTGCTTTTTGGGAAAAAAAGAAGATGTCGAAAATCAAGCTAATTAGTAAAATAATCACTGTAGGATTGATAATCAATTTTTTTAACGAATTAAGTGCTAATGAAAAACTACAAAACATTTATGTTTTTGGTGACAGTCACGCATCATTTAATCATCGCATGGTACGCGACGCTAAATTTATTTCAGCTGATAATGTAGCAGTATTGTTTAAAATTCGCGCCTTTAGCGCTCGAACTATGCATCGCGTTGGCCGTGATGGTTTGGCAGGATTAGACGTGACTACTTATGGTGTGCAATCGGGCGACATTGTAATATTTAATTTTGGCGAGGTGGATTGCAGAAATCATATTGGTAGACAGCGTGACAATTTAGGGCGCACATTAAATGAGATTATTGACACTTTAGCAATCAAATACATTGCAACTATTATGGCTAATTATCAGCTAATTCCAAATGTCACATATGCTGTGATGTCGATTTTACCACCATCTGATCTTGATCTCAATGCATATGGTAATTTAGCTGATCGAATTAAAATTACTAAATTACTAAATCAAAGATTAATGGAAGAATGTTCATTGCGCCAGCTGACCTTTATCAACATTTACGATTTGCTTTGTGATGCTAATGAGGCCTTGCGCCATGAGCTTAGCGATGGAACGGTGCAGGTTGGTCCAAATTGTAACCAACCCATCAAGGAGCGAGTTGTGCAAACATTATTAATTAAGAAAGTTTTAAAATAGAGACGCAGGTATATATTAAATAAAAAATGGGATTATAAGGAGACAGTATATGAAATGTAAATTTTTATATCTTTTATTATTTTTGATGCCGCTACAAAGCAATACCAAAACTGCCCTAGTCTGTGGAGCTGGTGGTTTTATCGGTAGTCACTTGGTGAAACGACTCAAGTCAGAAGGCTATTTTGTGCGTGGCGTAGATCTTAAATATCCGGAATTTTCAGCTTCAGCTGCAGATGAATTTATTTTAGCAGACTTAAGAGATACCGTGCAAACAAATGTAGTTGTTAAATATCGCGCTGAAAACTCCTTCGATGAAGTTTATCAATTAGCTGCTAACATGGGTGGTATGGGCTATATTGCTTCGCATGACGCTGAGATTATGCATGACTCAGGCTTAATTAATTTAAATGTCTTAGAAGCCGCACGCATTTACGGCGTAAAAAAAATATTTTTCTCATCTTCGGCCTGTATTTACCCAGAGTATAATCAAATGGATCCTAATAATCCTATGTGTGCAGAAGCATCAGCTTACCCAGCAGCACCAGATACTGAATATGGTTGGGAAAAGTTATTTAGTGAACGTTTGTATAAATCTTATGCGCGTGATTATGGCATGATAATTCGAATAGCGCGTTTTCATAATATTTTTGGCCCTGAAGGCACTTGGGACGGTGGCAAAGAGAAGGCTCCGGCCGCTTTGTGTCGTAAAGTTAGCATGATTAGTAATGGTGAAAGCATCGAGATTTGGGGCGATGGCGAACAAACGCGTTCGTTTTTATATATCGAAGAATGCTTAAATGGTATTCGGCGTTTGATGGAAGATCCACGCCCCGAATTGCCAGTTTTAAATATCGGATCTGAAGAAATAATCACGATTAATAATTTAGCTCAAATGATTGCTGAAATAGCTGACAAACAAATTACACTGACACACATTAAAGGGCCACAGGGAGTTCGTGGACGCAACTCGGACAATAGTTTAATTCAAAAAACTTTAAACTGGGCACCATCTACAAAATTAAAAGATGGCCTAGTCCAAACTTATGCCTGGATTAACGCACAAGTTCAAAAGCGACAAGCCAAGTAGTCTTGAATGCAGATAGATTGGTTGAGAATGACATTCAGTAAATGGTAATTAGCAATCTTTAATTTGAGTGAGGGTTTCATGCAAAAACGTTTTTTAATGGCTCGCTATATGAGCTTAAGTTTATTGATAGCAGGGTTGTTAAATTTTGTTGGGCTATTTTCTAATAATAATATTACGGTGATTGGTATCGGGCGACTTGGTCTGTGCACTGCCCTATGTTTTGAAAAAGCAGGCTATAATGTTCTAGGCGTCGACTTATTGCCAACTTACGTTTCTGCTATAAATAATAAAATCTTGAAGACCAATGAACCCTTCACAGAAGAATATCTACAAAATAGCACTAATTTTAAAGCTACGACTGATTTAGATGCAGCGCTAAATTTTTCAGACCTTTATTTTATTGTCGTTGACACACCATCGGGTGCGTATGAAGCTTATGATCACTCACGCTTAGGTCGCTTACTGTCCAATATTAATCAACGCCAACTTAAAAATAAACACATTGTAATCTGTTGCACCGTTTTTCCCGGCTATATTCGTAACATAGCCAGTCTATTATTAAAAGACTGTGAAAATTGCTCAATTAGCTACAACCCAGAGTTTATCGCCCAGGGCAGCATTATCAGCAATTTTCAGCGACCAGATATGATTTTAATTGGCGAGGGCTCTAAAACAGTAGGCGATCGGCTAGAAGCAATTTACCGTAAAACTTGTCTCAATACCCCCATAATCACACGTATGAGCCCAGCTAGCGCAGAGATCACAAAGTTATCCGTAAACTGTTTTGTGACTGCTAAAATTTCGTATGCAAATATGATTGGTGAAATTGCCGATCAGACGCCTGATGCTGACAAATACGCTATTTTGAAAGCAGTCGGGGCTGACACACGTGTTGGCGTCAAATATTTATTGCCAGGCTATGGCTTTGGTGGGCCATGCTTTCCACGTGATAACCGCGCTCTAGGTGCTTATGCCAAACAATTAGGAATTGAGCCGTTAATTTCAATAGCCACCGATCATACCAACAAATTACATGCCCAATACATGGCTGATCAATTAATTAAAAGCAACTTGGATAACTACATCTTTGAAGATGTAAATTATAAAGACAATTGTCCAGTGATTATTATTGAAGAGTCCCAGAAACTGGCCGTAGCCGAAATTTTAGCTAAACGCGGATATAGTGTTACTATTCGTGATCGCGCAGCTGTAATTACCGAGGTACAACAGAAATATGGCAATTTATTTAAGTATGTTGCAAATTGAATTAGATCTTCTGGGCTCTAATCAACAAATGCCAGCCTAATTCAGCTTCTAGTTGTTTAAATAATTCTGGCGAGATCTGTTTAAAGCAAGCTTCTTTCTCGTACTGATGCGCAATATATTTTTCAATATTCCAAGGGAAAATATGAGTTTTGAAAATGTTTAAAATCTTAAATTCCGCGAATAATTTTTGCGCTTCTTCGAGCGTATAAGAATAAGTAATCGGACATCCAGTTTGGGCTTCAGAATAACCAGCGAGTAAATCATCAACCGCATTGAAATCCCAAACACCGGTTTCATGCATTAAATAGAAGAGTTTATAACTGAGTTTAGCGTAGACCATCATACGTAATTCGCCATTTTGCTTCAAGAGACTCTTACACTTATTTAAGATTGTCTCCGGATTGGGTGAGTGATGAATCACGCCAAATGACCAAATTAAATCAAAATACTCTACTTCCGGTAAAAATTTATCCAACTCTTCGGCATTACCTAGAATAAAATTGGCGGTCAAGCCGTAGATAGCAAACCGTTTTTTAGTTAATTCCAAACTTTCAGGAGATAATTCTATCACAGTTAATATGGCTCCTGCCCTAGCAAAATTGACTGCTTCGGTACCCATACCGCAACCAATTTCTAAGACGCGTTTACCGCGCCATGTTTCGAATTCAGCAAATTGTTTAATGTGTGGTTCAACAAAATATTTACGCTGCTCTACTTCATCAAAGTAAGCGCGTGTGCCGATTGGTTGATTAGAGTGCCGAATATTACAAGGGCGTTTATCCCAAAATCGTGCTACTTTTTCAATCGATACAGTGGAAAAATCGCGCCCAAATATTGGATTTATTAAAAATAACATTAGTAAACATCGTAGTATTTTCATGAATTCAATACTCCCTCTTTAGTTTAATACTCTCTGTATAATTTTAATCCCACACTTTTAACCTCGTTGGTAGATCTGCACCGGATGGTCTTTAATGTAAGCAGAAAATTTTGGATTAAAGTAGGTAGGATCACATGTCGAAGATGTTTTAAGTGGTTCAAAACCATCCATATATTGACTAATCTCCTGGATGGGCACAAAGCCAATTTCGCGCATATATTTATTAATAGCACTTACTGAATTATTCGTCTGTGCATATAGTTCATTTTCAGCCTCAATGGTTATGTAAATCACATGTTCCTTAAGATAATGCTTAGCACTTTTAATGATGTCTAAATCTGACCCTTGCGCATCAACTTTGATATAGTCAATGACGGGGTGCGTATTAAATGGAAATATGGCAAAGAAATCAGCCAATGTAAAAACCGGCACATCGATAACTCTTTCGATACCAAAACCTTTAGGCTCATATAATGAAGAGCAGCCACAATCATCAGACGTAACATAAAATTTAGCCATGCAATTACCAGTTAATCCTAGTGCACAAGGAATCAAAAAAAAATTTTTACCAATAAATTTAGGGTCAAGCGGATCACCGTGCTGAGGTTCCTTCTTTTGAGCGCCCTGCAAAATTAAATCTACCGCGGCTGGATTGGGCTCAAATCCAAACACTAACAGATCTTGTTCATGTGAAAGCCATTGCTGCGACATGGGAGCATTGTAAGATAGACCAATGTCTAATTTGACATGCTTAAAACAGGCTGGAATGATTAACTTGCCGGTTTTAGTATCTAAAAGAATGATTGGTTTTAAAAGGGTATTTAAGGCAGGCTGCATACTATTAATTGAACCGTTTAAAACTAGCATTGATCCAATTAAAACTAGCTTCAAGCCAATAATAAAATTATTTAGATGCTTTAAGAAAAACATAATTTCCGCCTTTTTTAAAATACTAATCTGCTGAAATCACAACAGATATTTAATCTATCCCACGCATCATACTATCATAGCAGTGGAATCTAAACAATGCCAAAATTTGGTAATCATGAAGCATGTTGGAAAATTACGAGGGATAGTGGTGTGCTAAAGCGAATTGATAAAATATGCGTTATCATCGGATGGCTTAATTTTTGGGTTATCGCAGCAAATGCGGAGATTTTTATAACTAATAATGGGCAAAGTGATGGTTTCGGTTCACAATTTCAGGGATTAATATCTACTGTTATCTACGCTGATCTACACCAAAAACAGTTTGCTTACACGCCATTTCGAATCATGGAACACAATTATGATCGCGACCCAGAATTTATTGCTAAAAAAGAACAATTGATCAATTTTATCGGCTCTTTTCCAATCGCAGATATAGCAAATAATATCAAAAAGTATTTGCTAATGGATCATTGCCTATCTAAATTATTTGTGGACCAGAATTCGCAACGTTGTGCTGACAGTGCTGCTTTAAAAAAAATCAAGCAAGTTTTTCGGGCAAATAAGGACATTTCACGCTATTTCAATACGAAAAATTTAAATATTGCTATTCACATTAGAAGAAGTAATCAAGAGGATAACCGCTTGTCAGGTACGGATTTACCTGACAAACTTTTTTTAAAAATAATTCAACAACTAAGGGTGTGTTATCAAACTCGGCAGCCACTTTTTCATATTTATTCTCAAGGTAAACAGCAAGATTTTGTGTGTTTTAATGCTCCAGATATAATTTTACATCTCAATGATACCATTGAAGACACATTTATCCCGATGGTATTAGCAGATGCCTTGGTTACGAGTCCGAGTTCTTTTAGTTACGCTGCGGCTTTGTTGTCAGAGGGAATTATTTACTATTTGCCTTTTTGGCATAACCCATTACCACACTGGACGACAATTACTACGACAAATGACAATTGGAGTGGCAAGAGTAATTTCGTAACTGCAGTACAATTTAATTTAGATAGTAAAAAGATAGGACTCTCGCAAACAGCTGAAAGATTCGATCTGATTTGACTTTTAAATAAAAAAGCGCTCTCTTAGTTTGACTTCTAAAGGACAAACAAGGAGAGCGCTATGTCTTTTATCAACACCAAAATAATTTATCCGTTACTAATCAATACTATGAACAATTTTTAAAATAATCTCTTTAAAAATCACTTTAGTCAAAAAAAGATAGTTTTTTCTCGCTCCAGGCGTCGCCAGAGGCTATGCCGGACACAGTCGTCCCGAGCGTAGTCGAGGGATGTTGCGAGTATAAAAGCTTTAAATCTAAAAAACAGCCATAGTTTTAGAAAAAGCCTGATGACTAATACTTCCAAATGATAAAAAGCTTTTATACATAGGATGTGATTTTATGCATGTTTGGTCAAATCCAAATATGGAAATAAATCGCTCAGCTATGATCCTGACATGGTATTGACGTGTCCAGTTTGCCATTGAAAAGGGGTAGTTGGCGCCTTGTGATTTTTGTATTTTAACATCTGCTAATTCTCGCTTGAGTTTGTACAACTCTGTATTGGAAGGCTTAATGTTGCCCGATCCAGAAAATTCCTCGGCGCCCCCACCCTCAAAAATCTTAACCCAAGCATACAAAGTGGACATTGGTATGCCCAAGTCCTTAGCGACCACTTCTAATCCCTTGTTGCCTTCTTTATAAAGCTTGACGGCATTGATCTTGAATTCTTTATCATATGTTCTTGATGGTATTTTCATATTATTTAATCCTTCGTATAATTTACTAGTCTATACGAATTCTTTTTGTGTACTAAATGGTATCAGGATCAGTAGTTTCAATAAGCTCGCGTGCATTACAAATAAGTGCTATATAAAATTTTACTAAGTTAATTAACGAGAATCTGCGTAAATAATATTTTCTGCGACAGCTTTGCCATCTAAAATTGCTTCTTGCATACTAGAATATTTCCAGGCACCATAACGACCACAGCTATATAATTTTTGATCAGCTAGAGTTTGCAGAATTTTAGGTAAATTATGATCACGCCATTGGTTATAAATTACATAAGCATGTTTTATATCAATAATTTTTTCAGTTAAAATCTCGTGTTCTGAAATATTTAATAACTGTTTCACTTGCTTAAGCGAAGTTTTTAAGCTCGCTTGTACATAAGCTGGACTTTTTTTAACATGGGAAAATTCGCCATAAAGTGAACTGCAATTAGCTGGGGCTGCTTCGTTAGTGAAATTATGCGGGAAGCCTAAGCGATAAAATTTATATTCAGGTTCAGGAAAGTAGACCCAGTGTTTATTAGACAGATCTGGTCGATTAACACCTAAATTAAAGTTAGTCACAGAATTGCAAATTAATTTTGGTGCTAAAATTTTTAAATTAGAATGACTAGGCTCAACTAAGTTTTTTAATAAATAATCCAGCGGAATAGTCGAAATTAAAGTTTTAAATTTCTCAGTGCGCCCATTAGTAAATGTGATAATTTTATTTTTAAGATCGATTGTTTTGGCGCTATGATTGGTTTGAATGGGTTGTTTAATGCGCTGGCCCAATTGTTCGACCCAGCTAAATATTCCACCAGATTTGGGATAAATAAAGTTAGCATTATAACCAATTTGCTGTGTAATTTCTGGTTGATCTGATATGGCCCCATTGATCATCGCACTAAGCGAAGTTTGGGGTACAAATCTACCGGTCCAAGAATCACTAACTTTACGAATGTCATAGGCAAAAATCTTATTTTGATATGGTGCTAGAAAATATTTAGTGATGCCAGCGCCAAAATTTTTGTGGGCCCATTGGTAAAAATTCTTAGTATTTTTAAGCTTTGGTCGTTCGAGATAGCCTTGAATGCAAGCAGTAATCGTCTCTGCTGGTAGCCCAAAAAGATTTACCTGATAGGGGTATTTAGTATAAGTATTTTGCGAATAAATATAGGCGCGTCTGGTAATAGTATTAAAATTTTCTGGGGCCAATAAATTATAAATTAAATCTTGAAAATAGGGGTTATTCAAGTGTAATAAATGGCCGGTATAATCAAAAGTAAAGCCATCTTGTTGCACTGTACGACACAAGCCCCCAATTGTGCTATCACGTTCAAAAATTTGATAATCTTGTTTGCCCAATTGTTCTAAATGATAAGCTGCTGATAAGCCAGTTAATCCAGCCCCTAAAATAATAATTTCTGCCATAGTTATCTCGCTGAGCTACTTTGCGTCCAAACATATTGACCGGCTACACGTCCCGAATGAAAGGTAATCGCAAATGGTCCAAAAATATAGTTATCTTTTGCTAAATGTTTCGGCAACGGTGGAAATGGATTAGCATACGTAATGGCCTTACGAATAAATTCTAGTACATCTGGCGTAGCGTTATCAGAATGGGTATCTATATGCACAACTTTACCGGTTGGATCAATCACAAATCGTACAAAAATAGTCGTATGTTCGTTAATAAACATATTGAAAATTAATTTAAAGGCGTTAAATGCATCGCCAAAAGTGCGCATAACCATGGCATTATAACTTAATTTGCGTAAATCTTGGATGCTTGGTTGCCCGGATTTGAGTCCAGCTTGAGACATAATATGTTGGCCGTTAGCATTGGCAAATCGTAAATAAGCACTAGGCGCTAAAGCTCTAATAATGGGCTTGCTGCCAGGTCCATTAGAGTGATCACCAATATTAATATTTGTTTCTGGAGTGTTAGCTTGAAATTTAGGACTACTGCTACTGCTACTGCTACTACTACTATTATTATTATTATTATTATTAGGATTAGCAGGATCGAGGGTTAGTTCATTAGGCTCAGTAACTTCTGGCAGTTCGATAGTCACACGATCAAGCCGTTGGCTATCGGGATAATTTAATTTTTGGTCAGTGCGATTATTAACATCTAAATTAAATTTAACGTTTTTAAGTTCAGTTTTAGTTATAGTATATTTTTGTGAGTTCAGTTGGGCCTGTTGTGCCAATAACTCAGTTTTAGCTTCTAAATCTTTTTGTAATTGCGCTAACTCACGATCACTATATTGTCGTACAGTTTCTGTAGGCTCTAAAGATCCTAAAGTAGTTGGGTCTACAGTTGAGCCTGTGGGAGCTTTGGTTGGGTTAATTTTAACTATAGTTGGGGTAGCTAAAGTTTTTGGCACAGTGGGACCAGTTGGTTGGATTTCAGTGGTGCTATTTTTATTAGTATTAGGCTTTATTTCGGGTAAATAACTGCCAGCTAATTCCAAAATCTTTTTGATAGCAGCACTAGTTTTTGTAATATCTGGTTGTGTCAATTGTTGGCTAACTTGTGAAGTTTCTGGTTTCTCTTCTGACATAGCTACAGTTTTTTTTTGTGAGCCAGTTGGTGCTTGAGTTTGGGTAGGTGTTTTTGTGGCAAGTTCTTTTTTGAGAGTAGGCTGTTGGTCACTTGGGCTTTTTGTTTGTTCGTTTGGTTGTTTTGGTTCATCAGACATATCAACCACGTGACTAATAAAATAAAGTTGTTCGTCGTTAATAGTTTTAACTTTATTAGCAGCTTTAAGGGCATGTTGTCCAGTTTGTTCAGCGAGAATTTTATCGAGCTTAGCTTTAGAAATTTTAGTTGTTAGCTTAGGAGGCTGTGATACTAGTGGGTTAGGCTGCGATGGTCGAGGTATATTTTGCGATGTAAATTTTTGAATTATAGTTTGCGCTAATTTATTTTCTGGATCAGCAATTTGCATAAAAAAAATCACTAAAATAATTACGTGTAATAGTATTACATAACTAAAAACTAAGATGGGGCGAATTGATAATTTGGGTGCTTCATTGATCATGCTTTACAGGATAATCGATCTGGCCCTATTTCGTAAACAAAATTTTTAAAAATAAAATATTGTTTTTCTGTAAACAAAAGACGGATTACACAATCATTTGATCATGCAGCCCGTCTTTTTAACTTGTATAGCTAAGTTGTAAGCTTGTTAACTTGGATGTCGCAATTACGCGTTACAATCGCAAGCAGCAGCTTTTCTAGCTTGGTTTCGTTTGTAAATTGCATAGCAAACACCAGCAACTACAACTGTAGCAACAGCGATAGTTATGGCTTTTTTATTTGTTTCAATGATGTTAAGTGATTCGGTCTTAAAATCATTAGTAGCTTTAGTAACTGCAGCACTCTTAGTAGAACACCATTTGCCAACTTCAGTTAACTTGCTTCGTAAAGTTGAACTTACAATAGCTTGTTTGCTAATTGTAGCAGCAGCAGTTTCAATCACAGGAGCAGCTTCAGCGGCAAAAGCAACTTGAACATTGCATGCTACAAATAAGCTAGCTGTGGCGATAATTTTATTGAAGTTAGTCATGGTATGATCCTCAAAAGTTAGAAATGTTAAGTTGAGGGGCCGATTTTTCAACCAGCCCTACAATTAGATAAGTTTAATTAGCGAGCTGAGGTTTCTTCAGCAGCTGGAGCAACTTCAGGTGCTGCTTCTGGCGCAACTGTATTTTCAATAACAGATGCTTCTACCGCAGGAACTGGTGTAACTTCAGCAGCTGGAAAATCATCGATATCTATTGTGATAGTTACATCGGGAGTAGCTTCTGGCTTAACTGTAAGAATTACTGCGCTTGGATTTAGCAAATCATGATATAGATTAGCTTGTACATCGCTTGGTGCAGCAGCAATTTTCGCTAATTTATCTTCTAAAGTTACTTGTGGATCTTTAATTGCAGCTAGTGCAGCACGGTGAGCTTCAACTAGAGCAGCTTCTGTAGCTTCTAAAGCAGCTTTAGTTTCAGCAGCCATGGTGATTAATGCAGCTGATCTAGAAACAAATTCTGCATCTTCACGAGCAAGCTTTGCTTTTGCAGCAGCTAATCTTTCTGAAAATCTAATATTAGTATCAGCATATTCTGCATCAATTGAGGCTAAAATCTCAGCTTTATCAGCAGCCAATTTTTGTGCGGCAGTTTGCAGTTCAGCTTCGGTTGCAGCAGCTTCTTTAGCGATAACGTCATCCATATGTGCTTTAAGAGATCTAATCAGAATAGCTTGTAAGGGTGCTAAGTCTTTCATGCATTGTGCTTGAGATCTTCTAATATGGAAGGTAGTTTCGCCTTTTTTGGCACAGTAGCCAAATTCATCTTTTAAAAATTGTTGCATTAGTACATCATCAGACTGGCTGTTGTCTTTTTTTCCAGCTCTAATATTTTTTAGTATCTCAGTATAGATCACTTCAGGTGTTCTGCTGGCTCGTTTTTCATTAACAACGGCCTCAGCGGTTGCAAATTGCGTGTTGCAGGCGGCGATTAAAACCGCTAACGAAATGATTTTGTTAAATTTATTCATAGTATCCTCAGAAATTAAAAAATGTGATTGTGATTAAATCTTAAATATCTACTTATATCAGTACCGTTTATTTTTATTACCTAGGTTGCGAACTGCGACTTAAATTTACAGTTGCAGATTCAGTTGATCATTATAGCATAAGTGAAGTTAACAGGGAAATTTTTTTTGCATTTAATTGTTTTTAGTTGACTTGCGGGGTGACTATTTTTTAACTTAGTTTTTAATTAATAATTATTAACTATGATTATTTAAAAAATTTTAACAGGGAGTGCAGGTAGCGCTATGTACAAAAAGTTTAAAAAAGTTTTAGTAATTGTGGCAGTTATTTTAGTTGGACTAGCCAGTTATAGTGGTTATTGTAGTTTTAGCGGTAGTTGCTTAACGGTTGTAGCACGCCTACAAAATTTACGGGCTAATTTAACACTAGATAAAACAGCTATTAGAGCTAAAAATATTGCGATATTTCAAGAAAAAAAGCTTAAATATTTATATAATTCGATTTTTGAGACGCAACAGTTAGCAGGTTTAGATATTAAACGTGATTTGCCATATCTTAACGTTCCCAAAAAGTATGAATGGTATGCTCAGCAATATAGTGCGCAGATTAAAGCCGGATATGTAGCACCGATTAGTTTGCGTTTTATTAGTGACAAAGTTGGCTATGGGATTTTTGCAGAGGCGTCAATTCATGAGGGTGATTTAATTGGTGAATATACTGGAATCATTAAAGATAAAGCATTTGTAAACGATACGACTTTTTCGTGGGTTTATCCATCTAAGAAAAATAAAGACGGCGCACCGATCGAAGTTTCACTAGATTCTAAGTATGAAGGCAATGAAATGCGTTATGTAAATCATGCTAATAAACCCAATACTGATAAAATCGATGTGCCAATTGATGGTCAATGGCATGCTGCGTATGTGGCAAATCAGGCTATTCCGGCTGGTAAGCAGATCACTGTGAGTTATGGTAAAGGTTATTGGGATACGCGTAAAATTAATCCCGAAAATTTTGATTAATTATCCCCCTAAAGTCCCTCGACTACGCTCGGGATGAGCTGGGGTGTGTAGTTTGTTTACGTGATTTTTAATTGCCTGAAATTTGGGCGAAACCGGCTTTTTTACTAATTAGACAAGTACCTAGTTGATGGGAGCTGGTAGCGTTAGGGTGCTGTAAAAAGCGCAAGATTTCGGCTAAGAATTTTTCGGTTAGCGTAAATTTAACGCCGGACTGACAGAGCCAGTGTAATAAAACTCTGTTTTGTAAATAATTTTCCAGCGTCTTAAATTTGATAAGATCTAGTAGATACTCTGGGGTAATTAGTTGCTGGTAAATTTTACTGGTGTATGAAGCAAGAAACTGCTCACTGGCTTGTAGCTTAGTTAAGCTACGTTTAAAATTTTGCTGAAATCTAGGATCAGCTTGATATAGTGCTGGTAGTACAGTCTGTCTAATTTTATTACGCAAATAATCTAAAGAGCTATTAGTCGGATCAGTGAAATAATTAATCTTATTAATCTCTAAATAATTTAAAATATCTAACTTAGTTAACTGTAATAGCGGGTGTATATATAAACCAGTTTGAGTTTTAATGCCAGTTAAGCCAGTTAAGCTAGTGCCTCTAGCTAAGCGTAAAATAAAAGTTTCGATCTGGTCATCCAAATGGTGGGCTAGCCAAATTTTAGCTGGAGTGTGTTCAACAGCTAACTGTTCAAAAAAATAACGGCGATATTGGCGACCTAAATCTTCCTGCGACCCAGTTTGTTTTGGTGTAAAATTTAGCTGACTAATAGTTTGGGAGATAAAAGTTACTGGTAAGTTTGCACAGAGCTGAGTGCAAAATTCTCGTGCTTGATCAGACTCACTGTGCCATTCATGGTCAAGATGGGCTGCGATCAGCTGAAAGTTGTGACTTTTTTGTAAAATAATTAGCAGGTGTAATAAAAACACAGAGTCTGGCCCGCCCGATAGGCCCAAGATTACGGTTGATTCTGTTGGAATCAAAGCTTTAAATTTTGTTTGTAGAATCTGCATAATCCAAGTGTAGCTAGCTTTAAATATTTTGCACGTGTGAATCAAGAGACTGACATTTTACGTTTACAGTATTATATTAATAAAATTATATTAATTAATATTTTAAATCATTCAAAATTTTAGTTTTAGGACTAGCATGATCAATAGTTGGCCAGTAGTATTGCCGCCCATCATAGTATTAGTAATCGCTTTTGTGACCAAAAATATTTTATTATCATTGGGACTGGGTGTGCTCTCAGCTAGTGTGATCGCCACTGATGGACATATTTTACAAGCATTTAGTTTAGTACTTAATCACTTAAAAAATCTTTTACTAGATCCTGACAATCTTTACGGTTACGGTTTTGTTTTAATTGTGGGTATAGTCGTAGTCTTATTAAATCAAACTGGTGGTACAGTAGCACTGGCGCGCTTAATGACCAGTCGCTTAAAGACTGCTAAGTCAGCTAAATACGCTGCCATATTGTTATCATGTTGCTTCTTTATAGATGATTATTTAAGTTGTTTAACTGTTGGTCATATTATGCGACCAATTACAGATCGTTTAAAGATCCCTAAAGTTAAATTAGCATTTATTTTAGCTTCAATACCGGCACCGTTGGCGATTATCGCACCGATCTCAAGTTGGGTAGGTGTGATCGTGAGTCAGTTTGATCAAGCTGGAATTAATTTGCATGCGGGTGCTGGACAAACTGGGCAGTTGGTAGCAGCGGATCCATATAATATTTTCTTACAAGTGATTCCATTTGTGTTCTATTCTTTTATTATGTTAGCTTCAATTTGGTTTATTATTTATCAAGAAATTTCGTTTGGCTTAATGCACAAGCATGAAACTATTGCCGCTATGACTGGTAATTTGTTTGGCGGACAAGCGCCGATCAGATCTACAGACGAGCATGAATTGAGCAGTTCAGTTGGTTCGCTAACAGATTTTTTATTTCCCATACTATCTTTAATTACCTTAATTTTTGTGGGTATTTTATATCAGGGTAATTATTCGTTGTTTGGGGGCACACAAACTAGTGTTGTGGCAATCTTTCAACAAAAATATAGCCTATTTCCCATTTTGTTTTTTGCGGTTTTCGGATCGCTAATCTTAAGCATCTTGCTAGCACTTTGGCGAAATAAGCTTAATTTTAACCAACTGCCTAAAATTTTCAAAGACGGTATAAATTTAATGGTTACGGCAATTTTTATCTTAATTATAGCAGCGCTGTTTGGTGCGATTTTACGGGATAATTTGCAGACTGGTTTCTATTTAGCGAGTTTGTTACTAAGTCATATCGATTTAATATTTTTGCCGGCTATGATCTTTGTAGTATCTTTCTTAGTCGCAGCCGCTACGGGCTCCGCCTGGGGAACTATGGCTGTAGTAACCCCGCTCACAGTTCCAATGATAGTAGCTTTATTGCAGTTGCAGATACCAGTGTCTGGCGCTGCCATCGCAATTCTATTGCCATCACTCGGGGCGATTTTAGCTGGAGCAGCGGCGGGAGATCATTTTTCGCCAGTCTCTGGTGTGACGGTCATGTCTGCTAATAGCAGTGGTGCTTATTTAATTGATCATATTAAGACACAGATGTTTTATGCTACGCCAGCGATTATTGGCACACTAGTGGCGTATATAGTTTCCGGAATATTATTTAAATTTAGTTTGTTTTATAACGTGCTCTGCTCATTTGCAGCTGGCACAGCAGTTTGTTTTGCGATGCTGTTAATTTTGAGCAGAATCTATCGTGGCAAATTTTAGATTTAAATTTAATGAAATGGGTTGCTAAGTATAAACGCTAGCGTATCATCGTAGCGCGTATCTCTAGTGCTTACTGCCGTCTCATCGGCTACAACGGTTAATCTTGCTGGGGCTACAACTGCAAGTGTAGGTCTAGTAGTACTTGTACTAGCTAATCTTGCTGACCTAGCTTTATTATATTTCTTGAGTTGTTCCAATAAAACTGGATTAAGTTGGCCAATGGCTGACAGCTGAGTACAGAATAAGCTGGTATATATTAGTAAATATGTTTTGGTAGATTTAAGCTTGATAGATTTAAACATTGCAGGCATCCTAAACTGTTTTAAATTTTTGTATAAATCTAATTAATCACGTCTTTCACTATAATCAGCACGCTTTTTAATTTCAACAGTTTCCGTTCTTATGGCGTCTGCGCCATGTTTACGATCAGCTTTAGCTTGTTCGCGCATTTTGGTTTCACAAGCTGCCATTAAAATGAAAAATCCTGCTGCTAGTCTCGGGTTTGACTTAAAATGTTTGGTCGTAAGATCTTCAAAGAAATGATATGTGTCGCGATCTTTTTTAACTATTTCGCTTCTAGCAAATTCCAGACGGGCAACTAATTTATGGTGTTCACTGCGTTGTGCAAGCTCTAAAGTAGCGTCTTTAGCCTGACGCTTATGATGAACTATATCAGCATCTAATTGCAAAAAACGATCATGGACTTCTTTTAATGGTTGAAAAACAGGTGGTTTTCTAGCTGGATCTATAACATGCTCTAACATTTTTTGGCTGGCTCTTCCTAAGAATGTTTGATCAGCAGCTCTGCGGTTTTGGTTAACATCTTCTATATAGTCACGAGGGTAAAGAGCGTAACTTAGGGGGTCAGCGGCAATGTGCTCAGCTACTCCGGGTTGGGCACCTAGCCCAAGGAATAAATTTGCTAATCTAGCGTCGCGCTTTCTCCAGTCTTTGCGTTCAGCAGCCTCCCTGGCATTCCTGGCCCTTTCATATTCTGCTCTGGTTGTGGCGGGCTTTGTGGTATAATCTGCGCTATAAATTGTTGGGGCGATAATTAAAAATAGAGTGCTTAAAGTTTTCTGAAACATATGTTTACCCCAAAACGGTGATTAAATAAATTAAGCTTAGTATGTCAAATAGCGCTGTAAAATCAACTAAAACTAGTTTGAATAGCTTGTTTAGGGCTAATTTAATTTTAGATTTAAATCTACTGAAATGGTCCGCTTAATAAAAAAAGTAGTTCTTCATGATCTCTAATTCTAGTGCTTACAGTTGGGATGTGCGGTGCACTAGTTAAACTTGCCAGTGTGATGGTTGTCGTGATTGGTGCTATCAAGATTGCTTTGGTAACAGCTGTAGGAGCTAATGCAGTTGGTTTAGCTCTGCCAGATCTTCTGATATTTTCCCATAAAATTGGATTAAACGGGCCAATAGCTTGCAGCTGTGCGCCATATAAGCTCGTAAATATTAGTAGATATATTTTTGTAGATTTGCGCACTGAAACTTCCAAGCTATTTTAGATATTTTTAAACAAGTCTAATCTTAGCAAAACTGTAATTTTAATCGAGTCTTTTACCAATAGCATGTAACGCTTTTTCATTGGTAATAGTTGCGTTTTTTTCAGTCAGTATAGCTATTTCGGTATCAAGTAGCATAGTGTGTTGGAAGAAACTTTTGACATAGCTAAATATTGGCACGATAGGCGTTCTATCAGTTTCGGCTGATTTATTTACTAAATTTCTGGTAGTCTTAAAAAATATAAAAAATTTAGAAAACAAGTTGGGCATTTTAAATAGGTGTAGCTGATTATGTTGCAAAAATTGCCAGTTTCTCAAAGTGATTTTTATTTTTTACGAACAGCAAATTATTTATATATCGATAAGACTAACTATATTTATCAAATGTTAACTTCTGGTGGTCAATATTATTTTTTGGCTAGACCACGTCGCTTCGGTAAATCATTATTAGTGTCTACGTTACACGAAGCTTTAGTGGGTAGCAAGACGCTATTCGACGGTTTAGCATTAGGCAATAGCGACTATGGTTGGCAGCCGCATGGTGTGATCAAATTTGATCTATCTATGTTGGGTATTGAAGATGGGGTTAGTTTGAAAGTTGGGATTTGTACAATTTTAACTAATATTATTGATCAACATGGCTTAAAAATCACACTTAATTTTTCTAATCCATCGTTAGCATTACAGCAAGTAGTACAAGCTTTGCATGTTAAATTTGGCTACGTGGCAATTTTAATCGATGAATATGATAGCCCCATTTTACATGCTATGGGTGATCCCAAGCGTGCAATTGAAATCAGAGATGGATTACAGTTTTTTTTTAGAACAATTAAAGGGTTATGGCGCTTAATTAATTTTATTTTTATTACTGGCGTGACCTCATTTTCTAAAGCTGGCTTATTTTCAGGGTTAAATAATTTACATAGTTTTGACTTTCGATGCTAAATATGACGCGCTGTGTGGTTATACTGATGTTGAAATTGATCACTATTTTACACCATATTTAGCTGATTGGGCGCAAAATAATAACGGTGATGTAGCTGTGATACGGGAGCAGCTGCGAGATTGGTATAATGGCTATCGGTTTGGTAAAAAAGCAATTGCTGTGTATAACCCCTTCTCGTTAACTAATGCTATGTCGCAACAAGAATTACAAAATTTTTGGATACAATCTGGGACGCCGACATTTTTAATTGAAGAATTAAAAAAGAAATATCGTGCATCAGAATATCAATTATTAAATCCCGAAAAATTTGAGGTTACTAATGACACCTTGGGCGCATTTGATATTGGCATGGTGCCATTACCAACATTAATGTTTCAAACTGGTTACTTAACTATTTCTAGTTACGATGCAGAACAAAATATTTATCATTTAGGATATCCCAATCGTGAAGTTCGTACCGCTGCACAAAATTATTTATTAGCAGTTTTTACATCTACCAATGCGGCTGAAATTAGGGGTATTGCAGGTCAGCTGCGCACAGCGTATGCTAATAGCGATCTTGATGAAGCATTAGCAATTTTACGCACCCTATTTGCTAAGGTGCCATATCCGATACATATACCATTAGAAAGCTATTATCACAGTTTATTGCAAATGATTTGCACTACGGCAAATATTAAAACTCAATCTGAGTATAATACTAGTCATGGTACGATTGATTTAGTGATGGATCTGTCTAAAATGCTATATGTAGTCGAAGTTAAATTTAATAAAACAGCACAGCTTGCTTTAGATCAGATTAAAACTAAGCGTTACTATGAGCCATTTGTGGATTCAGGTAAGCCCATTATCTTAATAGGTTTAAATTTCAGTAAAACAGCTGGCAGCTTTGAGTTGACACAGGTTTATCAAAATTTGGATTTAAATAAAATTAGCTAAATTAGCTTTTTCTGAAAAATTAAAATATTAAATTATATTAACTTAAAACTGTTTTAAGTTTTATGAATCTGGGTAATAAATAGCTCATATAATATTTGTAAAAAAAATGGAATTTCTTCAATCGGCTTAGGACGTTAGCCGTTCGTAGGCTTAATTTTTTTATTTTTAGGCATAACCACCAGTCCCCATACAACCAACATTATGTAGTCCACTACGAGGTTCAGGTGCATGATGGAAAACCCTAATTGGAGGTGCGACAGATGCTGCCGGTGCTTTAGGTGCTAAATAAATCAGTAAAGATCGACGCGCATTTGGAGTTAAGCATGTCTTAGGTGATCTCATGAAACTAGTAACAGTTCGAGCGATATTTTTGCCTATTAATACTGTTTTTGCTAAATCGGTACCTAAGATTTTTATATCAGCGCCTGCACTCGCGCTGGTTGCTAACGGCAACGTATTATAAATTGCTGCGACAGCTTCGGCGGCAGCTATATTATGCTTATGCTTAGCCTCTAATTCCAACCGTCTTATTGTGCCAACATATGGCCGGCTATCCGGTGATACACTACGTTCTAATTTAGCAGGTAAATCTGCCAGTTCAGAATCATAAGTTGGTAGTATTACGCCTGTTGTGCTCGCAACAGCTGCTGCGTGTGCAGAGCCATCAGCTGCAAAAAGTGTACTGGTGACACAAGTTAATAACAAAAGTTGAAAAAGATTTTTCATAAATTTAGCCCCAAGAAGCTTTAATTAGTTGAACACTAATATTAAACATCGAGCAAGTATAATCTATAGCTATAGTTATTTCAACAAGCTAGCTGATTAGGCTTTGTGTAGCTCTTGGTATTTATGCCAAAGAGTTGTATGCCACACATTATGGCCGCCGTCATGGCCGATTATTACAGTAGTTTTGCCATTGCGATTAGCAGTCTGTAAGTGTTGAATAAATAAGTTGTCGTCGCGATTACCTAAAATTTCATCTGGATTTTGAAAGTGCAATAAAATATTTAATTTTAAGCCAGCTAATAAACTGAGCGCATCAATCGGATTCATCTGATTTTTAGTATAACGTTCAGCTAACATTACGAACTCTGGATCGTTACCGCTAAACGCAATAATTTCTGCGACTGATTTTAGGGGGCAATCTAAGATAATTTGACTATTTTCAACAATAGCTAAAATCTGTTTAGCATGATCTAATGTGATGCCAATTTTCTGTAATTGATCTGCATGGGTATATTGATTTAAGATCGCCAGAGCGTTAATAATTGCACCGCCGCCGGCTGAGAGACCATAGAGATTTATGATCGGTAAATTTAAATCACAGGCGTAAAATTTCAAAAGATATAGTAGCGGTAAAATTTCGTTAAGCGTACCAAAGGTGCTCAGGTGATAATCTGATTGCGCATTAATATCGTGATCAGGGAAGTTAAAGCCCAATAGATTCCCTGATAATACATGGTGAGCGCTTAGTGCATTAATAATATTGCGATTATGGCCATAGCCATGGCAACAAATTGTGAGCTCTTCGGTGGGAATTTTACTCGCAATTATTTTGATGCCCAAATCATATGAAAATAGTTGTTTAGTCGGAATTGTTAACAAGCTATGCTCCTTTGGAAAATTATTGCCACTGAATATACTAAATTAGCATAACTATAAAAATAAAATCTTAATTAAGCAAAAACCCCTCGGCAGTTAGGCAAGGGGTTTTAAAATTACTAGTAATTACTAAGCTTAAGATTGAGCGAGTTTAATTTTTAGCAGCTGCTTCTCTGCGCGCTAATTCTTTATTGTGATTAAATCTGAATCAGGTTTGATGCAACTCTTGATACTTATCCCAATTACTACCACTTTATGCTAACACAAAACATTTTAAATAATTTAAAAAAGTTTAATTTAGTGAGATAGTAATTTTAAACAATCGCATTTTGATGATTCTGTATTATGAAGAAATTAATTTTAATTCTAACCTGCTTAATCAGTGGAGCTGCGGTAAATGGTTGCCGCGCTGTAGATTTAAATTTAAATATTAGTATCGCACAGCAGTCAGTACGTAAATGGACTTTTATGATTTATATAGCAGCTGATAATGATCTTAGCTACTTTGCTTGGAATACGATTAAACAGTTAGCTAGGGTTGCTGCTCCAGATGTTAATATTCTAGTATTTTTAAACGAACCAGATTACCAAAATCCGCGTACGCAAATCTATCTCATTGAGCCGCATCGTGCTTTCTTGTTGAATAAAACTAATCAGCAGAAATTTGTTAGTGGTGATCCCCAGACCTTAATAAATTTTTGCAATTGGGCCATTACGAATTTTCCGGCGGACGAATATCTACTCAGGACTCTCGCAAACAGCTGAAAGATTCGATCTGATTTGACTTTTAAATAAAAAAGCGCTCTCTTAGTTTGACTTCTAAAGGACAAACAAGGAGAGCGCTGTGTCTTTTATCAACACCAAAATAATTTATCCGTTACTAATAATACTGTCTATAAAAAAAAGAAGTTTTGCAGCTTTAGGCGAACAAATTGATAGAAGCGGCGATACTGTAAAAAGACGATTAATCAGTGCCGATGACAGTAAAAACATAAGTCATATGCTTGCACAATATTTATTCAAAGGATGTAAATCGTTAATTATGTCAGTCGATGATACGCTCTTAGCAAAGATACATTCGATGTTTATGGTAGGTGCAGGCAAGAATTTTGATACCAAAACTAACAGGTGTATAATGTCGTATCGATTGATCGTTGGCGCCTTAACAGATGGTAAAATCATAGCCCCAATTGATTTTGGATTTATATTTACCAAAGAATTATTATCTGAAAATGATCCGGTAAAAACAAAATTAGATTTTATCAAACAATTTTTAGCAGTTGCAAAAAAGCTATTTCCAGATGCTAAAATTAAAATAGCGGCAGATGGACTTTTTGCATCAGTTGATACGCTAAAATGGTGCCTAGACGCTAATACACCAGCCGTGATGCGCATGCATAATAATAGAGTTGTAACTTTTAAAAATAAATCATGCAAAATCAGCGAAATCACTTGCATTAAACCACGCGGCCGGCAGATAGCACGCGCAATTAAAATCATTTGGCATGACTTAGAATTATATTTAGCTGCAGAACGCAGAATTGACAAACATGGCATGGAATCAGTGGTTTACTTGGTTGCAACCTATCAAGTACGTCCAATTCAATATGTGCATGATTATAAAAAACGATGGCCAATCGAGAAACTTTTTAGAACGTCAAAGCAACACTTGGGTATTGCTGAATGTTTTTCTACACAGCTCGAGACCCAGGAAAAACACATTGTCGCAGTTTTACTTGCATATGCAATGGTTCAATTAGAAATGAAAAAACAAAAACTAGATACTCCAGAAGCCGCAATCAGAGCTCTTAAGCACTATGATCCGCAGTCATTAACCCAACGCTTTATGCGATTGGATCAAATCTTTGGTGATGTGCATGCTTAATTTGCGAGAATCCTGTAAATTTTAAATAATTTTTCTTTAATTTTCACAAAAAAATTTTGCCAAACTTATATAAACAGTGTTATATCACTTATTGAGAGTGTAAGTTGGTAGCTGAAACAAGCGTGAAAATAAAAAAATTAATGAAAGAACCTGTCCAAAATAAACGCAGCCTAGCCTGGTTTAAACTGACTGAATTTGTAGTTCGGGGCGAAAAAGAGCGCGCTTTAGGTATTTATCGCTTATTGGCACTATCAATTGATAATAAAGCTTTTGCACAACAATTAGAGGGTGATTTATTATTAGCTTTCGATGATCCCGTGGCTGAAGAAAAATATCTAACAGCCGCCCAGCTCTATTTAGAAACCCAACAGCCTGCTATTGCCAGCGCGATTTGCGAACATTTAATTAATTTAATTTCCGAATCATCTGATTCTCAAGAAATTAAAAAAAATAAACTCGCAGAAATACTTGCCAAAGTAGCACAAATCGATCAAAATTTAGCTGATAAGCTTACTCCTCGACAGCACTCGGGGTGAGCGGGTTGGTATGAGTGCTTTAAAAAGATATTTGCATGCGCCAAAAATTTTTTAGATCAAAATTTATTTTACTAATTACGCTAGCTTTAGCGGGCTGTTATTTAGCACTGTCCCGCTCGCCGCATGCTTCACCAGCCAGTCAAGCCCGTTTAGACAATCTTTTATTTAAACAAAATAACTGTGTCGCACAAGCATTGTTTACCCCTCAGGATAATATTGCCCAAACTTTAATTGATTTAATCGAAAACGAAAAGAAATCGATCAAACTAGCTGTTTATTTTATTACGCACCATGAAATTGCTGTTGCATTAGCCAAAGCCAAACTAGTTAACCATGTCGATGTCCAGATTATTACTGATTCTTCACACTTAGAAAATAGTAGTAACTGCCAAGCTTGGTACCTTCAAGAAAACGGTGTTGATCTATTTATTTTCGATCCAACTGGCAACTATATAGAAACCCAAACAAAAACTAATTCCGACAACTTAACTAATCACAGCCAAGTAGCTGCCAATACTAAATTAGATACTAATCCCGCAGAGCCTATACCTGATCACCCGGGACTAACCAATCTCGATTTAACTAATAAACGCTCACTCATGCACAATAAATTTTTTATTTTTGAGCAAAATTTACACGACCAAACTTTACTAGTAACTGGATCTTTTAACTGTACTTACTCCGCCCAGAAATATAACCAAGAAAATATTGTGATCTTAGATATGCCTCAATTAATCCAAAAATACCAAAATCAGTTTAAGTGGCTAAAATCACATGCTAAGCCGCTAGAATTATATACCCAAGAAAATTTAATTGGCAAAATCCAAGCCTTTGGTAACTTTGCTAGGTAATTTTAATAATTAAGCGCGCAAAGCTTTTAGTAAAATTAATTTTACTAAAATTAATTTAAAGTTTTTTTATAAGCTCCCCCCCCTAGATATTAGACCTTATGCGTAATAGCCAAACAAAAAAAATAGCTGCTTCACTCTTAGCATATTAGTTACAGGACTTATGCATAATTCACCAATAAGCTGATCTGATCGAATAAGGCAGATTCTTGTAATTTAAATTTCAAGGCTTGAATCTTTCGCAAAGCAGCTTCTGCTGAATCTAACTTAAACCGTTTCATAATTAATTGCAGCATGCCATAAGCCCACATTCCCGCGATCTCAATTTTAAATTTTTAATTTCTTGAATTTAAATCAACTCTCTTCACAAAAAGTTGATCATGCTCCAAACTTAGCGCTTGATAATT
>CANKEI010000007.1 GCA_947481115.1 bacterium | reverse complement strand
TTAACGGTAGAACTTTTAATTACAAAATATAACCCGTCCTTCGATACATTCTGCTATGCTCTATGAGCTGCGCAGAATACTCAGGATGCCTAGATGGTGGGGTATCTTAAGTTGGATAAATTCGGACATTTTGTTTTGCGAATGCTATATGCACCTATAATCAGCTTTATGGTGCTCAAAGATTTGGATTAAGTCTTCTGGCATGGCAACATTAAAATAGTTACCATAAAAAATCACATCGGGAACGCTGCGATCTAAAAAAGCTGGCCCGACTGGATCAAGTTTAGATTCCTGCTCCAGATGCTTTTGCATAATCAAATAGCGTTGGTAAATCATATCTGTCGAAAATTTATTCAAAGTACCATTAGCTTTAGCTGCTTTATATAAGGCACTATACGCTTCTGGACATACCTGATAACCCATTTCTTGTATTTTTTTTAAGACCGTAGTTTTGCCACAGCACGGGCCACCGGTGAAGATAAATTTAGCCTGCGCATTCAGTAAATTAGTAAAGGCAAACGTAAAAGATATGATCAAAAACCATTTTCTTAACATTTATACTCCTACCTATTTTTTGTCTTAGTATGGGCTACCTTTGATTTATCATACGTAGATAGGGAAGGACAAGTAATTAAAGGTAAAATTAGCAATTAAACTTAAACTACCCAGAATAAACAGTTTTTGGTATCATAAATTATATATAAAATTTTCTGATCATAACTTATGAGATCCCATGGCTAACAGTACTAAAAAAACTTACAAACCGACTTCTAGAAAAATTTCCCGCGCAACGAGCAAAGATAGTAAAGACAGTAAAAACAAAAAATTCTCAGACACCAAAAAATTTACTAAGGGTAAGCCCAGTAAGAAAAAAACTGTTAAATTCTTCTCTAAATCAAGCAAATTTGCCGATAAAGATAAATTTGATAAACCTATAAAAACAGTAAAAACAGATGACTTCGCTGAATTTGTAGATCAAGATAAACCAGCTAGGTCAAGCCGCGCTACTAAATCTACTGGGCGAGATAAACCAGCTAGATTTACAGGTAAAACTAAGCCCAATAGATTTGAAAAACCTAGTAGGTTTAGTGATGAGCGCAAGCCAAATAGATTCGAAAAGCCTAATAAGTTTGCTGACAAAGAGCAGCCAACTAGATTTGATCGGCCCGTTGAATTTTTAGAAGCTGATGATTTCACAGAATATATGACACAAGAAAAACCGGTTAAATTTCAAAGATCAGCTAAAATTTCAACCCCAAAACCAGTTTCTAGATATGGCAAACCAGATAAATTTGCTGATAAAAACAAAGCTAATAAGTTTGGAAAACCTAATAAGTCAACTAAAAAACCAGCTCAATTTGGCAAACCAGTCTTACTAGTAGATCAAGAATTAGTTTATGGAATACATCCGATTGTTGAACTATTAAAAGCTAAAAAACGTAAATTATATAAAGTTTATACTACCAATCCTGAACCTAAAAATTGGGCCCAAATTGCGCGCTTATTACCAAGTTATACTGAAATAGTTTATAAAGAACGCGCTAGTTTAGATAATTTAGCTCAAAGCACGGATCATCAATCTGTCGTAGGTTTGGCTAGTCCGTTCGTAATTCGCAAACAGTTTTTTGCACCTAAATTACACCCATTCTTATTATTATTAGATAATATTCAAGATACACGTAACCTTGGCGCCATTTTGCGTTCTGCTTATTGTACTGGCGTAACTGGCGTAATTTTGACCACTAGAAACTCAGCTCCCATTACCCCGGCTGTAATCAAAGCTTCTGCAGGTTTAGCTGAACATTTGGAAATTCATTTGACGCCTAATGCTACTTTGGCAGTGCAAACTCTTAAAGATAACGGCTGTAAAATGTATTTAGCGACCTTAGATGAAAGTAAAAATGCAGCTAGCATAACTTATGAATTACCTGTTTGCTTAATAATCGGTAACGAAGCTACTGGAATTTCAAAAAGTGTGATTGGCTCTGGACAACATATTACGATTCCCCAAGTTAATCCTGAGGTGTCTTACAATGCTTCGGTAGCAGCTGGAATTTTATGCTTCTTGATTAGCAGCCAAAATAATTTAATTAAATAAAGTATTTTTAAATTTAAAACTTAACCAGAGTTGCATAATGTTTATTATCGAAGGCAATATCGGGGCTGGTAAATCTACGTTCTTAAAGCTAGCCGGCCAGAACTTAAAAAATGTCACAATCGATCTAGAGCCGGTCGATTGTTGGCAACAACAACTATTTGGCCAGTCGTTATTGGGGCATTTCTATACTGACCCCCAACGCTGGGCCTATACCATGGAAACATTTACGTTAATGGTCCGCATGGCTGATAATATTCGCCGGGTTACTAGCTTAAAAGATTATCAATTAAGCCATGCCACCCATACTAACAATCCGGCTGATAGCTCGGGCGTTTTTAATAATCTATTAGTCGAGCGCTCAATTTATTCTGGTCGCTACTGTTTTGCGAGCAATAGTCATGCTAGTGGCTTTATGAGCGACCTAGAATGGGGTTTATATGTCCAAATGTTCGATTTTTTAACTTCAAAACAACATAACCCACTCTACGAAATCCCCATGGGCTTTGTGTATCTTAGAACTAGCCCAGAAGTCGCCTATCAACGGACTAATCAACGTAAACGAGTTGGTGAATCTGGGATCCCAGTAGATTATTTAAGTGAAATTAGTCGCAAGCATGACGAGTTTTTATTAGATAAAATTAATTTACCAGCGGCGCTACAAGCTGTGCCAGTTTTAGTCCTAGACGCTGATACTGATTTTGAAACTAACCCAGCAGCTTTACAGGTCATGCTAGACCAACTACAAATTTTTATAAAAAATTTAAAATTTTAAAATTAAATTAAAGCAAACTCATGACAGCTAAATAAAGGCTATCTTTTTCACCACTAGCTTCGATTAATTTTTTAGTTATTGCATACAATGGATAAGTTTGAATCTTTTCAAAAACTGAAAAATTATTGGTCGAAAACTTAACACCATACGGTGAATTTAGATGGCTATCTAAAAATAGACTCATGCTTTTCAAAGTACGACCGGCTCCACTTTTAACCTCTATTGGAACAATCTGATTTTTCAGTTGCACCAAATAATCTATTTCAGCTTCACTACCGCGCGTATCACGGTGCCAATAATATAATTGAGCCCTAGTGCCAGGATCGGCGTAAGCTAATAGTTCTTGCCCTACAAACGCCTCCACTATCGAACCTTGATTAACAAATGCTTGCTCCGAAGCCATTAGCCACTCACTTATATCTAAACCCAAGATAGATTGTGCCAAACCAACATCTAAAAATATTAATTTAAAATCATTAATATCAGACTGAGATCCGATGGGCACTCCTTGGCCAGCACTATAAATAACCTTATTAATTACGCGTGCCATTTCTAATAAATTCAGACAAGGCTCTAATTCACGTTTTCTGTATTCACCAATTTTACTAAATTTAAATTTACCACCAAGCTGTAATGGCGCATGTTTGAAAATTTCTGCTAAATACTTTACCTGTCTTTTTTTAGCATACTCTCCAAAATCTTGTTTATAAGTATCAATAATCGTTGCTTGCATTTTTCGACACTGTATAGCATTGTTTTTTAACCAAAAATCGACCACCTTAGGCATACCGCCCACTGCGATATATTCTTTTAAAATACCTAATAATAGGTTATGCGTAGATAATGATAGAGGCTGCATTGGGTCATGTAAAAAAATCTCTTTGGCTGCCAAACTATAATTACTAGCAATTAAAAACTCCAAAAAAGACATTGGATACATATGCAATGCCTCTACTCTACCAACTGGCAATCCGACTTCTTCAATAGCAAAATCTAATAACGAACCAGCGGCAATAACATGTAAATCAGGCATTTTTTCATAGAAATATCGCAGCGCTATGATCGCTTGCGGTTCTTCTTGGATTTCATCAAAAAACAACAGCGTATTTCCAGGGACAATCTCTGTTTTATACCTAATAGATAAATTGCGAATAATTCTAACGGGGTCCAGATCTTCTTTAAATAAATCTTTTAGCTTTTGTCCATCAGATTCTAAATTGATTTCTAAAAAATTTGTAAATTTATTGCCTAATTCTCTAACTGCAAATGTCTTACCAACTCCCCTAGCACCTCTAACCAATAATGGTAATCTATCTGGATTATTCTTCCACTCATTTAAATAATAATTAATTAAACGTTTCATGCTTTACCATCCAAACCTGTAAATTAATAAAAATTGGTCAATAATCAGACTAATAATTATACAGTTATGGCTAAAAATCAAACACTATTTATATGCTTTTTGGTCGAAAAGCACGGTTATTTTGTATAAGTTTCCCTAGTTAAGGCAAAATCTGTAATAGCGTCACCAGAACCTTCTCGATCATTCATTTCGAAAAATCCTAAACGTTTGTATAACTTAATCGCTGTTTGATTATTTCTACGAACTGCTAATTTAACCATCGAAATAGTAGGGTCACTAAATAAATCATCAATGGCAATCCGCATTAACTTATTAGCGTATCCATGTCCACGATGCTCTGATAATACATTAATCAGATGGACATGACCTAAATAAGCCTTACGTTTATAGTAAGTAATAAAGCCTCCAACTTTGCCATTTACCAACAAAACTTTAATCTTTTCTTGCCCTCGCAAAGCCGGGTTATAGCGAGCTTCTTTGGGTGATTTAGTGTCTAACATTTTTGCTGGTGAAAAAGAATTACGATCTCCCTCTACCATCCAATACCAATCTTTTTCAAAGATATCTAAAATTGCCTGCCGATCCCGCTTAGCACTATAATCATGGATCCCATCTGAAACTGAAGCCGGCCAATATAAATAAACTAGCCAACAAACTAGAGTAATCGCTATCATGGCTATGCCAGCAAATAGATAGCTATGTTTATGAGCTTTATTTTTAAGATTTAAATCTTTATATTCCATAAGCTAACCCTGCCTAATTAATTTTTAAATTTTAATTCACTTACTATAAACTCTTTTAAATTTATTTCTTGTAAAACTAAGCCGTGCGCTGGTGCTGTCATTAGCGTATGCTCTGGATCTTTTTGTGCTAACACAGCTTGCAAATCAGCAATAGTTAACTTGGATGTCGCGGCAACTTTTAAAGCTGCTCCGGCCATGCGACGTACCATATATTTCAAAAAACTATGTCCTCGAAATTCTATGCGATAAGCTTGACGCTCAATTACATAAGTCACTTTAGCAGAAATCACTGTGCGCACAGTATTTTCCCGTTCATCACCAGTACAAAAAGATCTAAAATCATGCGTGCCCTCAAAAACTTTTAATGCTTCACTCAATTTATCAAGATCGATTTTATAACCATAGTACCAACCAAATCTACTATAAGTCGGCATAGGTCTTTCAATAAAAAAGTCATAAGTATAGATTTTATCAATTACATGGGCATGAATATTAAAATTACAATCTACTTCTATAATAGATTTAACAGTAATATCTAACGGTAATTTGTGATTCCAGACTGTCGCAATTTTAGTTGATTCGATAGCCGCACCCAATGCTGCCCGCAGCGTAATCGCTTGGCCATTAGCATGCACTCCAGCATCGGTTCGCGAGGCTGCCCGCAATGACACTGAGATGCCAAAAGCTGCTTTAAATGCTTTCGCCATAGCAGCCTGAACAGTTTTTAATCCAGGCTGCATCTGCCAACCATGATAATTAGTGCCATCGTAGGCTATGATAGCTTGAAAATATCGCATATAGTCCCATGAACTTTATTTTAATTTCTAATTATTTTTAAATAAATATACAACAAAAACAGCCTGGTATACTAGTTAACCATATTTAAAATCTAATTTACTGGCAAACTATAATTGCTGACTAGCCACAAAACTGCTAGTATTAAAAACGATTTAATCGTTAAATTTTAATTAATTTTATTTTTCAAACCCCTCTTAGGAGAAAATACAATGCAAAAATTTACCTTAAGTTTGGCACTAATTGTTTTAGCCGTCACCCCAGGCTGCTTCGACAAAAATAAAGCTCCTGAAGCTAAAAATGAATCTAGCGCTACTGCTGTTAACGCGAATGACCAAGAATTTAACGATAACATTGTTAAATTAATTAAAGTTAGCAAAGTTCGTGAAAACATCTTAAAAGATTTTGATACCTATATCGAACAAATTAAAAAAGCTCCTGGCGCAGAAGAAGCAATGGTTAATAGCATGAGCACTAAGCTGCATGCACTAATTAACTCTGAAGAAAGCCTAAAAAACATTTCTGCTGCTTATGCTAAGCATTTAAGCAATGCTGATGCCGTAGCATTAATCGCTTTTTACAATACTCCTGCTGGCCAAAAATGGTCTGATGTTGCTTCTAGTATTCAACAAGAAGTCATGGTCCATGTAATGCAAGGTTTCCAAACTATTATGATGGAAGAAATGCAAGCTAAAGCAGCTAAAGCACCAGTGCCAGCTACTTCTAAAGCAGCTACTTCAGCTAATCACGCTAAATAAATTTAGCTAAATATTAGTATTATAAATACCAAAAAGCAGCAATTGGTTGCCCAGTTGCTGCTTTGGCTTTATACTAGCATCAGTTATTTGTTTTATTTTTAAAGAAAGAGTGCATATGATTAAGCAACTATTTTTAACACTAACTATTTCCGCATTAGTTTCCGCAGCACCCATCCAAGCTACCTGTTCACCAGAACTAGCTAATCAAATTGTAGAAACAGTGTATGCACAGCTAACTAGGACTTTTGCAAATTCGCATATCCTAATGGCTAATCAAATTAAAAATATGCCATTCACAGAAACTGTTACTCTAAGTGATATTGAAGCCTATAATCAAGCAATTGAAATAGCAGTACTGAATTTATTTGATACTAAAAAACCAGCTATTGCAGCTGTACTTAGCCAGAAGCTGGCTGATGATCAAGAAGCTTTAAGATACTTAGAGCTAATTAATGATCCAGTTATGCAGAAACTCCAAACACTTAGCTTAGAAATTAGCACTGCAATGATGCCTACTCAAGCTGAAATTATGGCATTGCAAGATGCTGTAAGTATAGCAGCACAAAACATTGAAGCTAAAATTGATGCTGTTAAAGGTCTTTCTAAAATTTCTGAGTGTGATGTTAATGATGCTGATTCAGCGGCTTGTCATCATAGCTGTACTGCAAATACATGTGCGATAAACATCGAAAACAACTAATAATTCAAGCTGTCTTAATGCTGGGACTGGTACTATCCATGTCCCAGCCAGCTGGCACAACTCCAAATCCAAATCTATTTATATGTCTTTTAAAACCCAAGTCAGCTGCTAAGTCTTTCGGCACTGGTTCTGCATATAACAATTTTTTAAGTTTTTTATGTTGTGCATACCTAAACGGCGCTTTATCATCAGAGTCATGCACCATCCTATCTGCATTGCGCGTTAATAATATAGCAGCTAATTTAGCTTGATTATGCTTGGCTGCCCAATGTAAAGCAGTACCACGCCAATTATATTTGTCTTTCACGACTGCATCTGAACCTAAATCACCAAAATAATCTATGTCTGCTCCGCGATCTAACCAATCAGTAACCTCACCCAGCGCTTGACCAGTGATTACTGCCCCCAAAAATTTTTTAGAACGATATTCACGGCTAGCTGAAAAATTTAAGTTAAAAAAACCAAAAATTAAACCCGAAATTAAAAACTTGATCAAAAATTTAGAACTATAACTGTTAGAATTATAATTTATTGCGCTCATAAAATCTCCGTTTTAAAAGCAAGTATAACTGATCTTGGCTAAAATTTAACCATAAAAAAGAGTCCCGTGACAGTTAGGATGTCAGGAGACTCTTTTTTGTAATGTAATAGAATGAGCTTATTTAAGCGCCGCAGCACTTCTTATATTTCTTACCGGAACCACATGGACAATCATCATTGCGGCCAATCTTGTCAGCTTCACGTTTAACCACTTGCTTGGATCCACCAGTTGATTCTGGCTCTGCCGGCTTACTAGACAACATTTGCATCTGACGTAACTCTTTTTCACGTCGAGCTTCTAGTTCACGGGCATTAAAATTACTTAAATTTAAATGGAACATATGATGCACAATATCCCAACGAATATTTCGCATCATATCCGTAAACATGATAAACGCTTCTTTTTTATATTCTACTAATGGATTTTTTTGACCCCAGCTGCGATAACTAATGCCCTCGCGCAAATGATCAATATTCAACATATGCTGCTTCCAAGCTGTGTCAATTGACTCTAACATTAACCACCGCTCGGCAATTATGATTTGATCAGTATTGCCTGAATTGCGATACAAATCATATTGCTCTTGAATAAAATTAATTAAATCGGAAGTTAATTGATCATAGTCAGTTTTATGCAAATTTAACTTTTCAAACTGCTCAACAGGCAGCACAACAATTTTACTTAAATGACTAACTACTTGATCAGATTGCTCAACTGTAATTTTACGATCTGCACAGTAGTAACTTAACACATCTTCTACGGTACCAGCGATAAAATCACGCGCTAAATCAAATGAATTTTCATCTAGCTCTAATATTTCACGGCGATATTTATAAATTACATGTCGATGACTGTTTAAGACATCATCATATTCAATCACATTGCGACGTAACTCAAAATTGTAACGCTCTAATTTTTCTTGCGCATTTTCAATGGCTCTAGAGATCGCTCGTGATTCGATAGTCTCATCTTCAGCTAAACCAAAGCGGCCCAAGCCCTGCATTTGTTGTTTTAAAGTATCACCAGCAAATACCCGAATTAAATCATCTTCTAGTGAAATATAAAAACGAGATGCTCCTGGATCACCTTGGCGCCCGGAACGACCACGTAATTGATTATCTATGCGACGACTTTCATGCCGTTCGGTTCCCAGAATATAAAGCCCTCCAGCCTGCCGTGCTTCTTCAGTTAGTTTAATATCAGTGCCACGTCCGGCCATATTAGTTGCAATTGTCACACGTCCAGCAGTGCCTGCAAAGGCTACAATCTCGGCTTCACGCGCATGATACTTGGCATTCAGCACTTCATGCGGGACACCAGCCTGCTTTAATACCAGACTTAAATATTCTGAGGTCTCAACTGAAATCGTACCTACTAAAATTGGCTGACCTTGTGCTACGCGGACTTTGATATCTTCAATTACGGCTTTATATTTACCCTCGCGCGTTAAAAAAATTAAATCGGGTTCATCTATGCGTATTACTGGTACGTTAGTTGGAATACTAACTACATCTAATTTATAGATGTTATGAAATTCTTCAGCTTCAGTTAAAGCGGTACCAGTCATACCAGCTAATTTTTTATATAATCTAAATAGATTCTGTAAAGTAATTGATGCTAATGTTTGCGATTCACGTTCGATTTCAACACCTTCTTTAGCCTCTAAAGCCTGGTGTAAGCCATCGCTGTACCGCCGACCTGGTAAGACCCGCCCAGTAAATTCGTCTACAATCAAAACTTCGCCATCAATTACCATGTATTCTACATCACGATGAAACAAGGCATACGCTTTTAGCGCTTGCGTAATATGATGCAAAAAGGTCAAATTTTCTAGCGAGTAAAGATTATCAACGCCTAAAGCTTTTTCAACTTTGTCATTACCTTCTTCGGTCAACTGCACCGAGCGCGCTTTTTCATCAATTTCATAATCTAACTCTTTTTTGAGTCTCTTGATAATTGCATCTGTTTTAACGTACAGATCACTGCTTTCATCAGCTGACCCCGAAATAATTAATGGCGTACGCGCTTCGTCAATTAAAATTGAGTCAACTTCATCCACAATTGCAAAAGTTAAATCACGTTGCACATAATCTTCTAATCTAAATTTCATATTGTCGCGCAAATAATCAAACCCAAGCTCGTTATTAGTTGCATACATAATGTCACTATTATAAACTTGCTTACGTTGCTCATCACTTAAACCATGTTGCAAAATACCGACTGATAAACCTAAGTGATTATAAATCGGCATCATCCATTCGGCGTCACGACGTGCCAAATAGTCATTTACAGTTACTAAATGCGCAGAGTTACCTGAAAGTGCATTTAAATATAATGGCAGCGTAGCCGTTAGGGTTTTACCTTCACCAGTTTTCATTTCTGAAATTTTACCCTGGTGTAATACTATCCCACCAACTAATTGTACGTCATAGTGCCGCTGACCAAGTTTGCGTTTAGAAGTTTCACGCACTACCGCAAAGACTTCTGGTAAAATATCATCTAAGGTTTTACCGGCTGCTAATTGAGTTCTAAAATAATTTGTTTTATTGGCCAGCTCTTCATCAGTAAGCGCACTGATTTCTGGTTCAAAAGCATTAATTTGATCAACTATTTTTTGTAAACGCTTTAATTCTCTAGAATTGGCTGTGCCAAATACTTTCGCTAAAACAGCTGAAATCATCCGAGATCCCCATTTTTCATGGTTTTAGTAACACTTTAGTAACTTGCAACCCAGACTCTAGGCCATCGCGGCGATAAGAGCAAAATTGCACATTACAAATTGTGCACAGGTTAAACTTGCGATTAATATTATGCCCTAATATATCACCGAGTAGCAATAATTCATAATTATAACGAGGGAGATCGAAGAAGATACGCTGGTTTCGCTCTACAAAACAAGCTTGTAAAAGAGTTTGGTCAAGCAAGACTTGCTCTTTAAGCAATAAATTATCACGGAACTCTGGTTGCACTTCATAGCAACAAACTTGTGCGGCCGGCCCAAACCAAACTTGTAATTGTGATAAATCGCTTTGAATTAAATTTTTAAAATCGGCCAATACTTTATGCAAAATTCCAGCCACAGAGCCACGCCAACCAGCATGAATTACGGCAGCAATTTTTTTAACTGGATCGTAAAACACTACCGGTAGACAATCAGCTGTCAAAATACCAATGGAGCAATTTGGAATACTAGAAATTAAATAATCGCCTTCAGTAATTAGATTTTTAAAATTAATTATCTGAGCTTGAGAATTAAAATAGGCACCTAAGGCACCATGGGTCTGATGTAAAAAAAGAGTATGCTTGGGAAGTCTAGGAGCTAATAGAATACGATCTTGATCACCTAAGCTAAGCTGATTATCATCACGCAACTCTTTAATTTTTACTGGACTATTGGCTTGACCACCGAAGCTGATGACTATTTGATCGTAGGTAACTTCATATATATTAGACATGAGAAATTTGGTTGCGGGGGCTGGATTCGAACCAGCGACCTTTGGGTTATGAGCCCAACGAGCTACCAGGCTGCTCCACCCCGCGATAAACTCGCTTTTTTTAACTGGTATTTAGCTTTAAGGATAGGGCTTTTAAGCAACACGTCAAGTACTATCATTCAAATTATCGACTTAATGCTGATTTTGCTCCAAACTATTATCCAGCGAGCGATATAAAATCGCTTCTTGGACATGCTTAAGGTCAATCATATCTTGATTGTCTAAATCAGCTATCGTGCGAGCTACCTTCAAGATCTTATGATATCCACGCATACTTAAGTTTAATTTATCGAAGGCTTTAGCGACGGCTGCTTCGGCTAAGGGTGTCAATTGACAAAACTGATCAATATCATCAGAATCCATTTGATTATTAAATTTAGTATTTATCCCAAATCGAGCTCTCTGCCGCGCAACTGCCAATTGTACTTTGACAAATAAGTCTTGCGAACTGGTCTCATCCGCAGCCTGACTTTTAACCTGTTGATAATCAATTGATTGGACTGGCACCTGAATATCAATGCGATCTAACAAGGGGCCTGAAAGTTTGCCCAGATAAGCTTTAATCTGTTTTACGGTACAAATACAAGCTCTTTTTTTATCACCATAGTAACCACACGGACAAGGATTTAGCGCTGCAATTAATAAAAATTCTGCCGGAAAATCAACAGTATGATTAGCTCGCGCAATTGATACTGTGCCACTCTCTAATGGTTGGCGCATAACTTCTAGGGTGCCACGTTTAAATTCAGTGAGCTCATCTAGAAATAAAATACCATGGTGAGCCAAACTAACTTCACCTGGTTGTGGCGTAACGCCACCACCAATTAAGCCGGCTTCTGAAATAGTATGATGCGGACTACGAAACGGTCTGCCCAATTCCAGCAAATTGCATTCTAATTTACCGGTCACAGAATAGACTTTACTTGTTTCTAAAATTTCTGAAAATTCTAGCTGCGGCATAATAGTTTGCAATCTTTTAGCTAACATAGTTTTACCAGATCCCGGGGAACCAATAAACAACACGTTATGCCTACCTGCAGCACTAACTTGTAAAGCCCGCTTAGCTTGACGTTGCCCTTTGACCTGCGCAAAATTTAATTTAGCTATATGGCTTTGAACTTTAGGTAAACTATGAGGTGTCGGTAGAATTTCTAATTCGCCACGCAAATAATTTATTAGTTGAGTTAAGTTTTTAACCCCAATAACTTCTATCTCTTTAATTAAAGCTGCCTCAAAACTATTTTCTTCCGCCACAATTAAACGCTTTTTATTATATTTAACTAGATCAGCTGCTACTGGCAAAACACCTTTAACTGGACGCACCGAGCCATCTAATGATAACTCACCAATAAAGACCGTTTCTTGTAAAAAACTACTTGGCAATTCCAATGTCTTACCCGCTACTAACATACCAATGGCAATCGGCAGATCGAATAATGTACCTTCTTTTTTCAAATTAGCTGGCGCCAAGTTAACCGTAATTTTACGCTCTGGTAAACGAATGCCACTGTTTTTTAAAGCTGATTGAATTCTACGACGGCTTTCTTTGATCGCCGTGTCAGGCAAACCCACCAAATAAAAATTCATAATTCCAAATGATAAGTCGACTTCTACTTCGACCAAATGTGCTTGCACGCCTAAGGTGCTAGCAGAAAAAATTCTAGAATGCATATCGTACCAACGCGCTTAATTTAGTTCATAATTTTAACGGCGCTTACAATACAAACTCTTTTTTAAAATATTTCTAAAATATTTATTAGCTATTTTTTCATCTAATTAAAACAAATTACATTAAAATAATTATAGTATTAGATTATAGTATTAAATCTAAAAAAGAAAACAGTTCTGACAACTCTTATATTCAAACTATTACATAAAATTAATTTTGTTGTACAATTAACACGTTATTTCGAAAGCAGTCGCACACGCACCGCGAGCTAAATACGGGCATGAGAACTACATTGTCTTATAGAAAATTATTTAATCACCAAAATCTCTTAAACAGATCTCTATCAGTAAACTACAAGCTAGGATCAGTTAATTATAAAACTGGCTTTATAGCTTTTTTAAGTTTACTAATATTACCAATACAAGCAGCTAAGCAAGTATTGCCAGATTTTACAGTAGCGCCAATTGGTCAACATGCAACTTATTTTATGCCGTCATTTATGGGCGCAGCAGCTCTTTATATTAGCGCTGGCAGTGCATCAGCAAATAATGAATACGCACTAGCCGCCTCTAATAACGGTGCCAATTTTACGCCCTTAGCGCCCGCTAAAGTAAATTTAAATAACCAGGCCGATGCACCAAACCCCATTAATGGCGCTAAAATTGATTTGCTTGGATTAGCTAATAATTTACCGGCAGTGATTTTGGATGGACAAAAAAAGATCTATTTTACTTACCAATTAACCTATGCGCCTAAACATATGTCAGTTTTATCATCTGCTGATCTAAATGATAGTACCGGCGCTGTAACCGATGGTATTATAAAACTAGCTGGTGGCAATTTTATTGGAAGCAGTTATTTATTTGCAGCCGTAAAAAGCAATACCAGTGGTAGTATTTTTGGCGCCGCCGGTAGTGGCATTTCAACATTAAAACAGGTCAATAAAATTAATGGCCAACAAGCCAACGCGACACTCGCGATCTTAAATAATAATTCAGCGACAGCTTTAACTGGCAGCACGGCTCAAGTTTATATTAATAATGCTGCCACTGTAGCCTCTAATTTAATCGATCTTTATTGGAATAGTAATTTAAATTGCTTATATATTGCGCTTTCAGCTAGCACTGCTGCCGCAACTAACTCGGGTGCACGCGCTGTCATAGTTGGTAAAATTATAAATAATCAATTACAGTTTACTACGATTGCTCCTGATGCTGTTTTTAGTGACAATACCGGCATAGTAGGTACCAATACTGGCGCTGGTGCCAGCAGTTTAAATATTTCAATTCAAAAATTAGCTGGTATGTGTGCTAGCACTTACTTAAATTACCTAATTGTGGCTGGCGGCAATGGTTCTGCCGCAACTACCGGTAATTTGATCTATGCTTTACCGTTAGTTAACTCTAATGATGGCAATAATGGCACACTCGCAAAATATAATAGTGCGCCAACGGTTAAGACTGCCGGCGGCTTTTTTCAATCGCGCGCATATACTGTACCTGCAACTACCTCAAGCGATATCCTAAGTAATAGTAGCGCGGCAGCCATAGTTGGCGGCGGAGCATTACCGATGGCTGCTAATTCACAAATTTCAGATTTATTTGTGATTGACGATACGGTATTTGCTAGCATTAGTGATGCTTATTCGGTTATTTCACAGCCAGGTCTATTTTGCTCACAAGCATTGTTTGACAATTTAGGCCGTATTCAGGGTTGGACGCCATGGCAACGTGCTGGTGGTACCGATGCACCAATGTTAGGTGCTGGTCCAATTCCACCAAGTGGTGATTTTTGGTATTTACCTAATACTAATAATGTACAAAAAACGGTCTGGGGTGCCGGCACTGAAGATGGTTTATTAGGCGGCACAACTTCTGATGCAGAAGCAGGCTTAATAAATAATATCAACTGGCAAGTGCAAGGCTTAAATAATTATGCTCCAAATAGTACTGCTTTAAATAATGGTTTAGCCAATTTTTCAATGGTTATTGCGGCTGGTTATCGCGTAATTAGTTTAATTGCCACAGGTCAGATTACCAGCGGTTTTTATAAACCAAATTTTGGTGATTTTTCTACTAATGCTCAAACTAGTTATGATGGCACTGTGCCTACACTAAGTTCAGACAGTAAATTATTAACCATTGCAAATGGCGACTTAGCTAAAATCGGACCAATTACAACTTCCGTAATTGCTACCAAAATAGCTACAGGACAACACTGGATAATTGTAGGTGGGTCTGATGGCATTGCTGTACTGTGCGATAACTCTGGCATTGGCTGGACCGGCGATTTAACGCAACTGAGTGATTTACCCGCTGGCTTAGCATTTAAACAAGTTGGCAACTATCAATTTGTTCAAAAATTAATCAGCGACGGGATATATTTATATATCTTAACTAATGGCAAGCTCGATAAAATTTTATTATCCAGTGCTAGTTTCGCAGCTAATAACTTAAATCCCAGTACTTTAATTCAAACTAGTATTAACAGTGACAATTCGCTTAGTTTTTTTGATTTAGCAATTTCATCTAAGCTGGCTTTACTAGCGACCTCTAAGGGATTATTGCGTACCGGAAATGGCGCTGACATTAGGACTGCTACTAGCGCGTCCGATGTTAATTGGACAACTGTCACTATTCCGCAAGCCATTGGGCCGGTCTATCAAATTGCACCATTATCACCAACTGCTAATTTACAAGATTTTGCTAATGGCGGAAATTTATATCTTTTAAGCGCTTATCGGGGCTATTTACAAGCAACAGTCAATCGCTTTACGATTAATCTGGGTAGCAATATAGATGATAATACTATTCAGCCCTTGCCAGACCAATATTTAGCTAACCAATTATCAACTTTTATTAATTTTTATGATTTTAAAGACGCGTTTAATTATCTCAGTGGTGCTATGTATGTGGCACATTCGCTAGACAATAGCACTCCGCTAACTTTGCAAAAAATGCCCAATAATCTTAAATCTAATAGCCGCTTTTTTAATTACAAAAACGATATTTATACCGAAAATCTTAACCCTGGTATCACACCAACTCAAATCAACCATACCATGATTAGCAGTGCTTCAGGTGCGCTATTAACTAGCGGAAATTTTGGTTTGCGGGTCGATGAGTAATGCATGTACAGGAGCGTTTTTCAGATGAAATTTTCTAAATTAGCTAACTTGAAAATATTTAATTTAATTTTAATTATAATTTTATTAAATACAGCTAAAAACTCTGCTAATATTGCCCCACTGGATTTCTTTTTGCCAGATGATCCTAATTTCGTGGTCCCAATTAAACGAGGCTATAAATTCCAATTCGAATCGCTAAATCAATTCGGCGTACAAGATATTGATGCTCGCCGCGATATAATTAATCCGATTAGCGAAAAAACTATTAAAGAAACTGTTAATGTGCTTCAAATGTGGGACGTTAACCAAAGTACGCTCGATATGATCCGCGGCTTTTCGCCAAATTCTACGATTGGCCAACTAGCCGCTAAGCTAAATATGGCCAATGATGATGGCATACGTGGCCATATGGTACCAACAGCTGATCTGAAGGGCCAAGCTTTTTCATGGCGCGCTAGATTCAAAATCAGAAACAGTTTATCGCTTAATGTTAGTTTGCCATTTTATCATTTCAGATTAAGCAATGTCGTTTGGCAAGATTTAACCCAATCCGATACCGCAGCTGATCTTTTAACTAAGCAATATTTAACCGACGATTTTTTTGCTACCGTAGCCGAACTTGGTCAAGGCCTAAATGTCAAAGATGGTTGGAATAGATTAAATATTGGCGACACCATGGTGGAATTACGCTGGGATCAAGATTTTCCTCAGCCTACCAACCCGAGATTGAAAAATGTGGCCCTAAGTTTACGGAGCGGGCTGACTTTACCTACCGGCTTACGTCAAGACGAAAACCTACTATTTGCTTTTCCATATGGTAACGATGGCGCTACCGGAATTACCTTTGGTGGTGGAATCGACTTAAATTGGTTTCATATCTTTCATGGCAATATTAACGTTGATTTTCTCGAACTTTTTGGCTCTTCACGTGATCGTCGCATTAAAGTTTTTCCAGATCAAACTAGTTTAATTTTCTTAGAAAAAACCTATACCAGACTTAAACCAGGTCTAACCCAACGTTATAATTTGGGTTTATCAGCTAAGATCTATCAAGGCTTAAACTTTGGTATCGCCTATGAACACATGAAACACAATCGAGATACTATAGCGCTCTATAATAATAGCTTCTCAAATGAAGTTGCTAATACGGCCAGCTGCTTACAAGATTGGACAACGCATAATTTTATTTTAAAAATAGCCTACTATGGTCGCTCTAATTTTCACTTATTTTACAAGCATCCATTTAATGGACGACGCACATTATTAAATAGCGTAGCTGGATTTGAGTTCTCCGTTGATTTTTAATGCAAATTAAAACTGGTTGTGATTTAGTTTATATTCCCAAATTTAAAAATGCAGTTACGCGCAATCCAGAAAATAATTTTTTGGCGCGTATTTTTACACCCCACGAATTACATCATAATCTTGAAATAAATTCGCTAGCTGGCAAATTTGCCGCTAAAGAAGCGGTGTTTAAAGCCTTAGGTAATTTAAAGCCCGGCGCTTGGCATCAAATCGAAATCGTAAATCTAAGTTCTGGCAAGCCAATCATAAAATTAGTAGACATGCACCATATAAAAATAGTAAGCAGTGATATTAGTATCTCTCATGACGGCGACTATGCTTTGGCAACCTGTTGTTTTTTAATTGAAGACTAAAAAAATATGACCTTAAATCAAATTGTCGAAACTAGTAGTAAAAAATTTGCTAATCAATCTGCTTTGACCATGCAAATGGGCTTTAGAACAGTTAATTTAACTTATGCCGAAGTTTATGAATTAGCCCAAAAAGTTGCCATACTGTTAGCCCAAAATAATGTTGACCAAGGTGACAAGGTTTTAATTTGCGCACCAAATTCACCTTATTGGGTTTGTGTTTTTTGGGGCTGCTTATTGCGTGGCGCTATAATTGTGCCCCTAAATGTCCAGAGTACTAGTAAAATCTTACAAGTAATTGCACAAGAAACTAAAGCCACTATTTTATTTAAATTTAATAATTTTAGATTAGATATTCCAGCTGACACCAAAACTTTTAACACTGAATTCTTACCAGAATATTTAGCTAATATCGATCTAAAAGATTATCAATCAGTAACTGTAACGCCCGATGATCTAGTACAGATCATGTACACTTCTGGTACCACTGGTAGCCCCAAAGGGGTCATGCACACTCATAATAATATTTACTCTAATCTGATGGCAGTCGCTCAAGCCATTGAGTTACATCCTGGCCAAGATCGTTTACTATCTATTTTGCCCTTAAGCCATATTTATGAACAAACCATGGGTTTATTATTGCCATATTCTTATGGGATACAGGTAATCTACGTACATTCAGCTATAGCTATTCGCGATTTATTAAAAAAATATAAGATCACGCGCATGCTAGCTGTGCCAGAATTTTTACAACTATTTATGAGCCGAATTGAGTTAAGTTTTGCAGAAAAAAATCGCCTAGCTTTATTTAATAAATTAATTAAATTATCAGAAAAAATTAATCAAAAATGGTTTTCGCGCATTTTATTTTATCCAGTATTGCGGCAATTTGGCGGAAAATTACACACTATTGCTTCTGGCGGTGCGGCTTTAAATCCAGACTTAGCACACAAGTGGGAAGCTTTGGGAATCACAATTTTACAAGGGTATGGCTTAACTGAAACCTCACCGGTAGTAACCACCAATACTTATCATGCGCATAAATTGGGATCTGTCGGGAAATTAATCGCGGGTGTACAGATTAAATTATCAGATAAACAAGAGATCCTAGTTAAAGGTCCCAATGTATTTCAAGGCTATTATCTATTGCCAGAAAAAACTGCTGCCGTAATTTCACCTGATGGCTGGTTTAATACTGAAGATCTAGGTGAATTCGATTCTGAAGGTTTTTTATATATTAAAGGTCGTGAAAAATATTTGATCAAAGGGCCAGGTGGCCAAAATGTTTATCCGGAAGATATCGAATTTGAATTAAGTAAAATTAGTGGGGTAATTGATAGTTGCGTATTAGGTATCGATCAAGAAAAAGGTAACACTGAAATTCATGCAGTCTTATTACTTGATCCAGCTAAAATAAAAACCTTAAATCCGGAAACAATTATTCATCAAGCCAATAGCCACCTGGCTTCTTATCAACAGATTAATGCTTGGACCGTCTGGCACGATATCGATTTCCCACGTACACCAACTCGTAAAATTAAGAAATTAGAAGTCCAGGCCCACTTAAAAGATCAAGCTAATTCAACCGAGCAACCTTTAGTCGCCAGCCAAAATCAAAAATTAATTAATCTTATTGCACACATTACGGGTACTTCAGTTCAAAAAATTAACCCCGAAACAGTTTTAGTGCGTGACCTCAAAATTGACTCTTTGTTGCGCGTAGAGCTAATCTCAGAAATTGAATTTGAATTTAGGACATCGTTATCTGAAAGTGATATCACCAATCAAACTACTGTGGGTGACCTAGAAAAATTATTACTCACCCCCAGGCCACCAGTTAAAAAGCCTGTGCTCAAGCATTGGCCAATTTCATGGTGGGCACGTATCATACGTGCGATTTTACAAGGCCTATTTTTATTAATTATGCGCTACTGGGTAAAAATTAAAATCATCGGCCTTGAAAACTTACGCCAAACTAAGGGGCCATTTTTATTAATGCCTAACCATGTCAGTTATTTCGATGGCGCAATAGTGCTCATGGCTCTGCCTAGCGATCTTCGAAATCGTGTGCGAATTGCTGCAGCTCGTGATTTTTTATATCAAGATTTCTGGTATTGTGCTTGGTTAGCTGATTTAGTCTTTAATTCTTTTCCAATTCAGCGTGAATCAGAAGATATAAAATTAGGCTTAGAACATATGGGCCAAGTACTTGATGAAAATTATACTTTAATGTTATTTCCAGAGGGACAAGTTAGTAACGATGGTCAAGTCTTGCCACTCAAACAAGGTGCTGGATTAATTGCGGTTGATATGCAAGTGCCAGTAATCCCCATTAAAATAGACCAGGATATTCAAAAAATATTCCCGTATGACAAATTATTCCCACATGCCAAGGGCACTATCACAGTTACTTTTGGTAAACCACTTAAATTTAACCAGACGGACTCTTATATTACCGCCACAGGACAGATCGAACAGGCTTTAAAAGAACTTTAAACTAACTTTCAAGCTAAACTCTTGAATATTACTTCGCGAATAATTTAAGTTACTTTTAAATCTTAATTTATCTTGGAATTTTTAGGGGTTAATTATGTTTAAAAGTTTGAACTATCAAATTTTATTGCAAGTAACTTTAGCTTTAATTAGCTATCAGACACACACCATAGTTAGCACACCAGCACCCATTGTACATCATCCAGAAGCTAGTTTTAGAGTGGGTGTAACTAAAGGACCAGCTGATAAGATTACGACAACTATTACACCTACTGATGAACCATTAGCATCCAAACGTGCTCAATTAAAAACCCTGCCTGACACTCTTTCTAAACCAACTACCAGTTTTATTACCAAAAAAGCACTAATGGCTAAATCTAAAACTACTGCTACGCCACAAGTTTTAGCCGCGCCAGTACCAACCTCTATGGGGGCCATAATTTTAATGGGCGGCAATAATAATATTAAAGATCGCAGCGAAGAAGCCTTAGTTGTTTTGATTCCCTACAACCCAGAACAACTACCAGCTGTTAGTGAACATACCAAGTGGCTTTACGAACAACAAACCGTTAACTTGCGTAAGCTAGAAGATAAGATTCCTAAACAATCGCTAAAATTAAAGTTAGATAACGTAAAAACTGCGATCATTGCACGCACAGACCTGCAACCATATATGACCAGAACTGGTGCTTCTTTTGAGCACGCCGTTAATTGTTTTGCTGAAGCGTTAGGCGGTTATGAAAAAGTCATGTCACAATTGCAATTTAAGGATCTTAAAAAAGCAGCTTTAAGCAAAATGCAAAACACTAAGAGCTAAGTTATCGAGCTTCACTGGCTATACTTTTTGCAGCTCTTCTAGCGCTGTAATTACTGCACCATAACTCGCATCCGTACGTGCTAATTCTAAAGCGACCGACATTGGTGTACGTCGTAATCGATCTGGCACCATAAAATCTTCAACTTGCGCTAAAATTTTTAGTGCTGCTATTTGTTTAGTTTGTACAGCATAAATTGCGAACGAGCTACCACCAGCCTCACCATATGGAATCAATACTGGAAAGCTTAACTTGGCAAATCGATGACTAGTAAATTTTACTACTAGACTGCCTAATTGCGAAGTATCTTTAGCGACCAACGCATCTAATATCTCTACAGCCTTAGGTAATAATTCTCTTTTAATTGTCGGCTCAGTACTTGGTACAGTCAGCTCAACTTCTGACTCAGAACCTTTACTGTCTCCACGTCCAGAACTACTACCTGTTCTACTGCCTGTTCTACGGCGCAATTCAGAGCCAGTGCGTGCCCGTCCACTAACGCTATCTTCAATACCACCAGGCTCAATACTCCATAAATTCAGCGTTAAATTTAAAAAATATATTAGCGCTAAGCTAAATTTTTTATTACCCAACATTAAGATACTCCTAAAGCAATCTAGTTTATTACACAAGCTTCGGGTATCTGTTGTAACATACGGGATTAAAATAAGAAAGCTTTTGATTGATCAACTAAATTTATGCACAAATAGCTTGCGACACTCTTCAGCGATAAATACCGTTATAGAAATACAAAATACAATTAGCCAATCAAGACCTGAAATGGGCACTGTTTTAAAAATATTCTGTAACACTGGTAAATAAACTACTGCTACTTGTAAACCTAAAACTACAGCTGTCGCTAATAGTAACCAACGGTTACTAAATAAGCCCACCGTAAAAACTGATTTATAATCTGAACGACAATTCCAAGCATTAAACCACTGGAACATGGCCATGGTTAATAGTGTCATAGTCCGAGCATAAGCTAAATCTTGTTGATAATTTAAATAAAATATAATTAAAGAACCTAAGCCCATTAAGCTGGCCATATATAATATTTTAATAAACATCTGACCAGTTAATAATTGCTTGCAACTAGCAGTCCAATTATAAGATAGCGTATCATGCTCTTCGGGTTCCATCGATAAAGCGATATCTAGAAAACCATCTGTCACTAAATTAAGCCATAAAATTTGAGCTGGTAAAATCGGTACTGGCAAATTTAAAACTAGCGCGCCCAGCACCACAAATACTTCACCTAAATTGGTCGCAAAGAAATATAAGATTACGCGTTTTAAAGTATAAAAAATATGCCGACCCTGTTCAATCGCATAAACTATCCCCGCGAAAGCGTCTTTCAGCAAAATTAACTCTGCAGCTTGTTTAGCAATTTCTGTACCGATGCCGCCCATTGCAATCCCCACATTGGCAGTTGCTAGAGCTGGTGCGTCATTAACGCCATCACCAGTTACCGCCACTAATCTTTTTTTAGCTTGGTATAGCTGCACGATTTCAAACTTTTCTTGCGGCGATACGCGTGCAAAAACTGCCACTTGATCAAGTGCTAAATTTTTCTGCTCAGTCGATAATTTAGCGAATTCAGCACCAGTTAAGACTAAATTTTTAGAATCACTATTTACTTGAGTAGTTATTTGCGACCCCGTAAGCTTAGCTAAACTACTCTGTGATACAGATACACCTCCTGGGGCTAATATACCGACACTCTTAGCCACGAAAATCGCAGTCTCTGGGTGATCACCAGTAATCATCACTACATCGATCCCAGCAATTTGTGCGGCCGCAATACTGGCTCGAGCATCATCCCTAATGGCATCCTGAATGCCAAATAATGCTACAAATTCTAAATGCTGTAATTCAGTTGCTAGGTCACTAAAACTAGTGCCAATTTTTTGTGCACAGGCAACTACTCTTAAACCACCAGCTAACATCTGCGCTAGATCTTTTTTTAGTTCAATCAATTTTTCAGGTGCGATATCGCATAACTCTAAAATTTTCTCCGGCGCTCCCAATGCCAAAATTAGTTCTTCAGCAGCTAGCTGATATAAACCAGCCTGTAACCTACTCTGCGTATTAAAAGCCATACGCTGTTTAAGTACATAATTAGCACTCAACTGCGCAATATTGAAATTTAATTTTTGCGCAAAAATTTTAAGCGCTGCTTCTGTCGGGTCACCCTTAAGATTAAAAATTTGCTGCTCTGGAATAAATTCTAGCGCTACATCACTCAATAGTGCAGCTGCCAGACCAGCTTGATATAATTTAGAGTTTGGCGATATATGATCTTGTGATACTATTTTAGCTTGCTGATCGAGTATTTCACCTGTTGCAAAATAACCCTGCCCAGTAATTTTATATATTTGCTGATCAGCAAAACACTCTAAAACCATCATTTCATTACGCGTTAAAGTACCAGTTTTATCAGTCAATACTAAATCTATGCGCCCCAGCACCTCAACTGCGCGTAATTTTTTAACTAATACTTCGCGTTTAGCCATTCGATAAACCCCAGTGACTAAAACTAGAGTTAGTACAACTGGTAGCCCTTCAGGAACGACACAAATAAACAACGCCGTGAGCATTACCAATAGTTCTGCAAATGGCTTACCAGTAAATAAACCGATCAGTAATAATCCTAAGCAAATAGCTACGATAAAAATAATAATCCAGTAAGACAGCTTTTCTAGTTCATGCTGTAAAGGCAAATCTTTTTCGACGGTTGAAACTAATTTATTTAATTTACCTAATTGGGTATTAGTGCCAACCGCAATTACCAAAGCTTGTCCAGAGCCAGCAGTAATATAGGTCCCCTGAAATAAGACATTATGCGCATGGTTATCATTTTTAATTACTGGCTGTGATTCACCGGTTAAAATCGCCTCATCAATTAATAGATCTTGAGACGTAACAATCCGTAAATCAGCTGGTACACGCGATCCTTCTTGTAAAATTATCAGATCGCCGACTACTAATTCTTGATCGCTAATAATTTTACGCTGACCATCACGCACAACTAAAATCTCAGTTTTAATTAAACGCTCTAGGTGATCAATAATATTCGCGGTCCGACCCTCTTGAATGGCACCCAGCGTAGCGTTAAATAATAAAACCCCGCTAATAATAAAAGCATCTAAATGCTCACCTACGAAAAATATAATTACGGCTGCTAATAATAAAATATAAATTAGTGGGTTCATAAACTGGCTAATAAAAATCTTAAAATAAGACGCTCGCTTAGGTCTAGGAAAAGAGTTGGCCCCATATTTGGCTAGATTTAAGGTGATCTGTGATTGCGCTAAACCAGTGCTAAGATTACTGTTTAATAATTCAATCAGCTCTGATAAATCAATTTGTGATAGCTTCATAAAGCGCCTAGTTTTAAAAATTTTGATATTTGTGCTACAAAAACATTTCATTTACATTTATTAATTTAAGTAAAACATACAGCCATTGTACCGACTTGAGAATAACAGGTCCACTCATCTAGCAAATAGATTCCATAGTAATGGGAATTTCTTTAACAAAAGCTATTATGGCTAATACGTATTGAATTTCTTGCAAGATATCAAAATAATAATTTGCTACTTGAAGATCATTAGATAATTTAATTTTTGCTAATAAATCATTTATAATCTCCAACATTAACGGCAATTGCTCATCAATTTTTTCTGATATATTTTCATTTTTTAATGTTTGCAAAAAATATGGTACGGCTTCAATTTTCATGCTCACAATTATAATCTCTTATAGTTTGCTAATGAATATTGCCTGGATTTTATTTTTTGATATAAATAATTTCGTTGCCAATTATCATCTAATCGTTCGCAATCGCTGGCAAATCTTTGCAGTTCAACAATAGAAATGGGTATGTTCTTATGAAATATTAAAATGTCTAATGTATCGTGAATTTTTTGCAAAATATCAAAATAATAATTTGCATCTTCAATATTTTTAGATTTTTCAATTTCTATTAAAATACCATTAATAATCACTAGCATCTGTGCCAGCTGTTGATTTATAACAGAAACATCAGACATGTCTACTAATGTTTCTAAAAATAAATTTATTTTTTTAATATCTGTAACGTGCATAAAGTTATCTAACTAAGTTAATATATTAATATTTTGGTCTCAAATGATGAATTTCTTTAGTAGTAGGATTATATACAATTTCCCAACTATCAAGTTCATATTTAAAAAATCCAGGCCTATAATCAAGCGATATTTTTGGATTATTATCCAAAATTTCTTTGGCTAGTAATGATGGCGCAGGCCGACCATTATTCCATAATCTATTATAACGCCAGTTCGATAATTAAAATCTAAAAAAAACATTGAATTATAAAGACATTGCGGTATTTTTTTTAATTGTGACTCTTAAACCAAAATTAAAAAAGGAATACCGCAATGTTAGTAACTATTTTCTGCGAAGCTGAT
>CANKEI010000006.1 GCA_947481115.1 bacterium | reverse complement strand
TTAACAGACCCAAGCAAAATTAACAATCAACTATCAGGCGAACTAATTGTCTCCCGCTTATCCCAGCTTCGCGCACCCCGCTGCAAACTCGGCACAGATAAGATAAAACGGCGTTCACAAAGGGGCACAGAAAGAGATAATGCGTAAATAGATTGTAGCTTGCGAGAAAAATATATTAAAAAATATATTAAAAAACTTTATAATTATTTATAATAACACTCTATATAAACTGTTTTTAGATATTTTATTAATTTCAAAACCTGGATTAAATTCGTGAAATACAATTTAAGTTACCCAAAATCTTATCTAAACTATTATTTTTTATTAATTTTATTAACTAGCGCAAATTTAGATTTATTTGCAGCTGCAGCTGACGAAAAAGCAGTTGAAAGCTCAGAAGGCTATGGACGAAAAATATATGTCGGTCCGCACGCTGCTTTTGCTAATAGCGACCCAGAGGCGCTTGAAAAAGAAATCGCCATGATGCAAACACGGCCTTTTGATCGTAGAGAGCGCATAGGCAGCAAAATTAGCAAACGTGATGAAGCTGGTCTTTCGATCGTATTTAAGCTAGCACCCTTTCCCGAAAACTTAACCCACCCAACTACAGCCAGACAACGAACTGAGTTAGCACGCGCAGAAGCAAAACGTTTAGCATGTATTGACATTGCATATGAACATGGCTTCAAAAATGAATACACTGTCACCGATGATGGTCACTCTGTGCTACAACATGTGATCGATACTTTTGGTGATTTCCCAAGCTCTAGAGTCAAGTTCCTTAGTAGTCTTTTACAGCATGGCGCTACATTGCCAAGCGAATTAGTTGGTGATCCAATTATCTGTGCTGCCATGAAACAAGCTAAAATAGAAGCAGAACGTGCTACAGAAGCAGCTGATGAAAAAGCAAGAGTTCGCGCAATTCGTAAAGTTACAAGTACTGCTATTGCAGCTGTGCGATTAGCCGAAACTGGCGCTGTTGGTGCTGATGCTGGCACTCCAGATACAGCTGCGCCGGCACATAGTAGTTTTAGAGTTTCACCAGCTTCCGCTAAGTAAGATAACGAGCGGGCTCTATTGTCAAAAAAATGGTTCTCTCGTATTTTAGTACATGTAATTAAAATTAGAGTTCTAGAAATTTAAAAAACTCTGGAAATTAAAAACCTGAAAACTTAAAACTATGTCCAATCCTACTAATCCCGCCAATGCTGTTTCGCTAGAAAAATTAATTGCTTTATGTAAACGCCGTGGCTTTGTCTATCAAGCCGCCGAAATTTATGGCGGCCTAAACGGGGTCTATGATTTTGGACCACTGGGCGCCGCCATGAAAGCTAATATTCGCACAGCTTGGACTAAAGCACTTAAGCATAGCGGTAAAGACGTAGTATTCTTTGAAGGTGCCATTCTCGGACCTGAAGCAGAGTGGGAAGCATCTGGTCATCTAGAAGGTTTCCATGATCCGATGGTCGATTGCACTAATTGTAAGCACAGATTTAGAGCAGATCATATTGATTTAAATAAATCTTGTCCGGACTGTGGCCTGAAAGCTTGGACACCTGTCCGTAATTTTAATTTAATGTTTAAAACGGCGGTCGGCGCCACCGCTGAAAAAGCTAGTCATGCTTATTTGCGACCAGAAACCGCCCAAGCTATTTTTGTAAATTTTAAAAACGTGATGACTTCTAGTCGTAGCAAAATCCCATTTGGCATTGCCCAGATTGGCAAAGCATTTCGTAATGAAATTACTCCGCGTCAATTTTTATTCAGAACCCGTGAATTTGAACAAATGGAGCTCGAATATTTTTGTCAGGGTGCCCAGGCGTTACAAGATTTAGAATTTTGGTTAGATCAACGCAAGCAGTTTTATCATAGCTTACAAATCGATATGACTAAAATTAGGTTTCGCGAGCATGCTGCAGATGAACTGGCCCACTACTCTTCCCGCTGCTTAGATGTCGAATATGAGTTCCCATTTGGCTGGAAAGAACTCGAGGGAATTGCTTATCGTGGCGACTTTGATTTGTCACGGCACACAAAATTCTCTGGCAAAGATTTAGCTGTTTTCGACGAAGCAACTAAACAAAGTTTTATGCCGCATGTAGTCGAATGTTCTGTTGGCGTCGATCGCTTGTTCTTTACTTTATTGTTCGATGCTTATCATGAAGATATTTTAGATGGTGAAACTAGAGTTGTTTTAAAATTAGCTCCAGAAATTGCACCAGTCAAAGCAGCAATTTTACCGCTACAAAAACAACTTAATTCTCAAGCTGAATTACTATATAAACAGTTGAGTTTAAGCACTGATTACAATCTTGATCTAGATAGCTCTGGCTCAATTGGTAAACGTTATCGTCGTCAAGATGAGATTGGCACCCCACTCTGTATTACTTATGATTTCGAATCTGAAACTGACCAGGCCGTAACTGTCCGCGATCGCGATACTATGGTGCAAGCTAGAATAAAAATTGTAGAGCTTAAAAATCACTTAGATCAAGTTTTGCGTAAAAATTAAGCTCGCAACATCCCTCGACTAACGCTCGGGGTGAGCGGGGTTCGGGACAAGCGAGAGAAAATAACTCTGAGAAAAAGTTTTGGTGAAATAATTTTAAAAAGACAAGATCTCTCAGTCGCTCGTCCCGAAGTTTATCGAGGGATGTTGCGAATAATAAACTTATTGGTTATATATAAAAATATAATCGAATTTAATTAATTTTTAATGTACGTTCGTGGTAAGCGTTCTTCAAAGCTCGAAGAGCTAAGTAGAAAGAATCAAGCCATTAGGATTTTAAATTTTTTATGATTAAAGCTGAATCATATTATAGTATTTGGGGTAAATTAGCCCTACTGGCCCTGCCCATCATGATTGTGCTTGGAACAATTTTACTCGCATTGCCCATTGCTCGTACTGCTCCAATTGCCCTAATCGATCTTTTTTTTACCGCCACTTCAGCTAGCTGTGTTTGTGGTTTATTAACCATCGATTTGCATCAATTCACACTTTTTGGCCAACATGTGATTTTCTGGCTTATGCAACTAGGTGGCCTAGGAATTATAACACTGTCACTCATGTTTATTTTTATTATGGCCGAAGTAAAAATGAGCACCCAATCCATCGCAGAAGATATTTTAGAGATTCATAGAATTAAAGATATTAAAAAAATCTTACTATTTATTTTAGGACTCACAATCGCTACCGAATGCTTTGGCGCATTAGTTACTTTTCTAAATATTTATAAATATTACCCGCTTTCTAAAGCAATTTTTTACGCGTTTTTTCACGCTACTGCTTCGTTTTGCAACGCTGGTATCTCTATTTTTCCCAATGGCGATGCTAGTTTTAACCAAAATTTGACTATGTTAAGCGTCACCGGTTTTTTAATTTTTGTGGGCGGCTTAGGCTTTATTACTTGGCATGAAAAATTTAACGCCCTACGGGGCTATTTTACGGGCCAAAAAACTAGAATATCGCTTAATAGTCGCATTGCACTTTCGGCCTCAATCTGTTTAATTTTAGGCGGCGCACTTTTATTTTGGTGCCTAGAGCACAATAATACTTTAAAATATGATGACTTCTTAACTTCGATTACCAACAGTTTATTTAACGCAATTTCAGTGCGTAGTGCGGGATTTCTAACCGTAAATATTCATGCGCTTAGATTATCGACCATTTTATTAATTTTAATTTTATGCTTTATTGGTTCGGCACCGGGATCAACTGGTAGTGGTATTAAAACTTCTACGCTCGTGATTTTTTTAGCGACCACCAGAGCAGTGATTTCTGGCCGAAGTAGTATTGAAATTGGCGGTAGAACAATTCCACAAACGCAAGTTTATAAAGCTATGACCATTATTGTGCTCAGTTTATCTTGGATTGCATTTACAGCGTTCTGTTTATTAATTACCGAAAGCGATGCTGATTTTTTAAGCGTGATTTTCGAAGCTACTTCGGCGTTTGCGGTTTTAGGTTTATCGCTTGGGCTCACGGCTAAATTAAGTTTTATTGGCAAAATTTTTATTTTACTAAGCATGTTATTTGGTAGAATCGGCTCGTTAACTTTAATTTTAGTATTATTAAAGAAACGTGAAACTAAAGATTTCTCACTGCCAGAAGAACGCGTTATGCTAAGCTAACTTAGCAATCTAAAAACTTATCGGGAGATACCATGAAATTTTGTGTGATTGGCATTGGGCATTACGGCTATGAAGTAGCTACTACTTTAACCGAGCGCGGCTTTGATGTCTTGGCCATTGATCGCGATGAAAACCGCATCGAGAAAATTCGTGACCACGTAGCACAATCAATCTGTATTAATATCTTAGATAGCAATTCTCTCAAAGCAATTAATATTGAAAACATGGATGGCGTGATTATTGGCTTCGGTAAAAACTTTGCTGACACAGCAATCATCACCAGAATTTTAAAAAGAGAATTAGAACACCCATTAGTTATTGCCAGAACCAACAGTGATATTAAAGCTGAAATTTTAAATTTAATTGGTGCCGATCGCATAGTGCGACCCGAATATTATTCCGCTTTAAATTTAGCTGATAATTTAAGTTCGCCCTTCCCCAGTACTACCAGATTTAATCATGGTTTCTCGGTCGTTGAATTTTCCGCACCTAGCCAATTTATTGCCCAAAGCTTAGCAGAGTTAGATTTACTGGGTAATTACAGCGTGCACTGCGTCGCAGTTCGGCGTCACAGTGATATGCTTACCGCTACACCAGATTTGATAATTCATGAACAAGATACGTTGTTTTTAGCAGGCGAAAATAGCAATCTAAAAAAGTTAGCTGATTTATAATAACCTGAGATAATCTTTCTGAGTCTCTTGCAACATCTGGGCTACAAAAACTACAGGATCACGATCTTCAACATGGGCTTTTTCTAAGCTACGAATATACTCTGCCCGCATAATGGGCGGGATAATCACAATATTATAGCCAGCTTGCAGTAAAACTAAGTTTAGCAATAAGCGCGCTACTCTACCGTTGCCATCGATAAACGGGTGTATAAACACAAACTCTTTGTGCAATTGAGCGGCAAATTCAACTGGGTGCAAATTCAAACGCAAACTATTTAAACGTGTTACCATCTCGATCATAGCAGTATTAATCTTGTCTGGAACAGTCGTAGGATATTTAGAGCCAGTAATCAACACTTGCTCTGTACGATAAACTCCGGACCGCTGTTCTGCTATCCGATAGTAAAACAATCTGTGCAACTGCTTGATTTGCTCGATAGTAATAGTTTGACTAGCAATCACCTCATACATAAAATCATATGCTTCGCTCAAACCTTGGGCTTCTAAATGATCTCTTAAGGGCTTGCCACCAATCGTGATCCCCTCTTCTAAAACAATCTTAGTTTCAGACTCGGTTAATGTATTCCCCTCTAATGCATTAGAACTATAAGTTAAGCCTATACGATAATATTCTTTAATTTGTTGTTTCAGGTGTGCACTCAATGGCCTATGTTGATTAATTTCATCCTGTAGTCGATCCACTTCAGAAAATATATTTTGCATTAATAACTCCAGTCAATTACCCGCTTTATTTAAACATTACCAACTATAATTGCCATACTTAGTAATATCAATATTTTAAAAACATAAAAAAGCCCCCGGGTATACCGAGGGCTGGAATTATAAAAATTTAATTAAAGTCGATTAATTAAGACTGACTTGCAATTATTACCGCGGCAGCAGTTAACCCAAAACCACCAACTAAACAGGCTGCCCATTTTGCTATTGCATACCAAGCTTGTTTTTTTGCAGCATCGAGTCGTATTAGTCTATTCACATGTGCTCTATAATTGTATTCCATTTCATCTGTATCATGTACATTGCAAACAGTAGCATGCTTAAATTGTAATTGCTAAATCAAGCGAAAATTCTGGATACACTTTTTTAATCATAGAAATAGTTTTTAAACTAGGGTTACATCGCCTGGTTTCTAACCGCTGATAACTATAAATTTTCTCAAAACCCATTTTTCTAGCTGCCTGCCGCTGAGTTAATCCATATTTAAATCGCCAATACCGTACTAGAAATGCAAAAGCAACCTGTGGCTCTAAAGATACTTTGACAATATTTTTAGCTGATTTAATTTTTTTTGGTAACGGTGCTAAATCTTTAGAATCTACATCTTCTTCTATATATAAACTTAAAGCTTCCTGCATATTAATTAGTAATTCTTTTCTATTATCAGCTTGCGTAAAACAACCAGGTAACTCAATACATTCTGCCCAAAACATATTAACATCTTTGTGAATTTTAAAATGATATTGCATATTAATCCCCTATTTATTAGCCGCTAAAATTTTCATTAACGCATGCTCCAGCCCTTTTGAAATTTCTTTATGCCCTGGGATGATTATAGTTGGACAACCTGGTTTTTTTAATTTGATATGACTACCTTTACCCCCAGGAACAATCGTGTAGCCAATTTTTTGAAAAAGCTTACATAAATCTTTGCTACTAATTGACACAATTACCATCCTAATAATTAATATTACCAATTATAATTGCCATATTTAGTAATATCAATATTTTAAAAACATAAAAAGGCCCCGGGTATACCGAGGGCTAGAATTATAAAAATTTAATCAAAATCGATTAATTAGCGCCGACTTGCGAATATTGCTACGGCAGCAGTTAACCCAAAATCACTAAGAAAACAGGCTGTTGTTTTTGCTCTTGCATACCAAGCAGCATCATCGAGTTTCTTTGCTCTATAGCGTTCGCAAAACAAAATGTCCGAATTTATCCAACTTAAGATACCCCGCCATCTAGGCTTCGCGCAAGATGCAGTTTATCCCGAGTTGGATCGAGGGATCGGACACGGTCGTGGTGAGTGATTTTACATTTGATACGTTCGTGGTGAGTGCCCCGCAGGGGTGTATCGAACCATACCAAACCATATCACAATAGCCTGAGATAATCTTTCTGAGTCTCTTGTAACATCTGGGCTACAAAAACTACAAAATCACGATCTTCAACATGGGCTTTTTCTAAGCTACGAATATACTCTGCCCGCATAATGGGCGGGATAATCACAATATTATAACCAGTAATAAAAATAGCCCAGATAAAATGCTATTTTCTAAAGCTACTTATTATCACACTAGCCACATAACCTATACCACAACCTACACCGTAACTTATGCCGTAACCTATACCTGTTGCAGCTAGCGTTGTTGTTAGGGTTGCTAGCGCACTGGTAGCTTTGTCATTGAAGATTTCTTGATCATACTCATGATACAACTCCGCGATTATTTTATTGCGCTGATCAATGTGATTAGAGAGCTCAGGTGTCGCAGTATCGTTTGTAAAATTCCTAAATTCACGCTGCATAACCGAAAACTCTGCACTATTTTTTTCTATACAAGAATCTAACTTAGATCGTTGAGCTAGTACATAATTTGGCGCAATTACACGCTGACATTGCTTTAAGGCTGTAAGATTTTCTATGATTTTGGATGCTCTCTCGGAATTTGCACTTGAAATACCGAAAATCATTAAACTGGTAATTAAAACTAACTGCTTGGATTTGCACATAAAAATGTCTCGCTGATATATTTTAAAGCCCCCTATTTCGCTAAAACTATAAAGGGCAAACCGGATTGAAGTTAATCGATTTAATAATACCAAACTTTTAATATTTTACTAAAAAAGCCCTCAGATATTAACCTGAGGGCTAGAACTATAAAAATTTAAGCGCTTAAATAGCTAAGCTAAATTTAGCGAGTTAGATCGAAGTGACTCTAATAATCGTATGATTTTGACGATGTCCACTTTTAACACGGGACTTTTTACGACGTTTGAATCTGAAAACGATGACCTTAGGGCCCTTCATTTGTTTTACGATCTCAGCTCTAACTGGAACCCCTAAGAAGGGTTGGCCAATCTCAATCTGATCTTCACCCAACTTGCGAAGCATCACTTCAGCAAATTCTAGGGGTGTGCCTGGCAAACCTTCAATTTTTTCGATTTGAATCGTTTTGCCTTCTTCAGCTTGGTACTGCTTGCCGCCTGTGGCAAAAATCGCATACCTGCTAGCTACCTGTGGTTTATTAATATCCATCCTCAAATCCTATCCCGTGCCTGGGGTGCCAGTTGCAGCACCAATCGACGATCTTATATAATTAGAAATTTATGAAAAGTACCTCTTAATTCTAGCAAAAACCCCTAACATGTCTAGCAAAACTCCCCACACCTGTAATCAGGCATGGGGAGTGATTGATCACTAAACGTAATAGTTACTTTTAGTTATAGCATTTATAGCCAAAAATTAGCTATCTAAGCAAGCATCACCAGCTGGCATTACAGCATCTAAAGCTGAATTACAAGCGCCGTAGGTAGCCCAAGTTAAAGCCATATCACCCATTAAACCAGTATCAGTGATTACGTTAGCTAGTCCAGCTGGTACATGTGGCAAAGCTTTAGCCTTAATTGCCGATGCAGCAGCACAGCTAGCTACTAACAAAGCCGCTCTTTTTAATTGATGTTTAATCGCAATAGTAGCTGAAGTTGGCTTAGCAGCTTTTACTGGAGCATCATGCTTGCTAATCGCACAAAGATCAGAAGCACCATCCATCACAGCTGTCGCCGCTAATGCATCACAGAAGGTGCGTACTAAACCTTCTGGGGCCATATGACGTACAGCACCTAAAGCACAACCAACGGCAACCTTAGTCGCACCGCTGGCCTTAGTACAACTACCAGCGCCACAATCAGCTTGCACTGCTGCACTAGAAAGTAACAATGCTATCGCAAAAAATTTCATGCTTTTCATAATCATCTCTCCTATTGGAAGAAAAATAAAAATATTAAAATACTAATAAAATACTAACTATCCAATCGGGGTCACAAGCTATATAAAACTGAGTTAAAAGTCAAAATTTGCGAGTTTTAGAAAATTAAATTAAATCTGAACGAAATTTCCAAAGCAATTCTAGTGCCTGACGCGGCGTCAGATCGTTTAAATCGAGTGCTTTCAATTGATCTAGAATTTTGTCCTGTACTAAGTTGGCAGGCTGAAAATTGGGCAAAGTGGCTTTATTGACTAGTGAATTTAGGTCTGGAGCAATGTTAGATTCTGTACTCGCCACATCCCTCGATAAACTTCGGGACGAGCGGGAGATAGTTAATTTGTCTGGACTATTATTGTCTGGACTATTATTGTCTGGACTATTATTGTCTGGGCTATTATCGTCTGGGCTATTATCGTCTGGACTATTATCGTCTGGACTATTATTGTCTGGGCTATTAGTTAATTTATTTAAGATCTCTTGGGCTCGTAAAATCACGGGTGCTGGCAAGTTAGCTAGTTTAGCTACTTCGACGCCAAAACTACTATCCGCAATTCCCGGTGCAATTTCGTGCAAAAAAATTATTCCTTTGGCTGTTTTTTGCGACTTAGCATAATAGTTTACAATTCCAGCATGAGTTTTATTCAACTCGGTTAATTCATGATAATGGGTCGCAAATAAACCACGTGCACCAATAGTTGTATAAATATATTCTACTACGGCTTGGGCAATTGCTAAGCCATCGAAAGTACTGGTACCACGGCCGACTTCATCTAAGATAACTAAACTGTTTTTAGTAGCTAGCTGACAGATTAAAGCAGTTTCTTCCATCTCAACTAAAAAAGTACTCTTGCCCTGGGATAAATAATCACCCGCCCCAATTCTGGTAAAAATTCGATCGACTAAAGCTAAATTAGCACTACTAGCTGGCACAAAAGAGCCGCACTGCGCCATAATCGTAATTAGCGCCACTTGACGCAAGTAAGTCGATTTACCGCCCATGTTGGGACCCGTAATAATATATAACGCACTTTGATCAGTTAAGTTGGTGTGGTTCGGCACAAATGTTTGCGATACTAAATTTTCAACTATCGGATGTCGACCAGCCTGGATAATTATAGCTCTTTGCAGATTAAATTCTGGACAAATATAGTTACTCTCATGCGCAACTTGAGTAAAACTTAAAACTGTATCTAAATTAGCTAAAACTTGCGCAGTTTTACGCAAATTACTTAAATATAAATCTACTTCAGTTTTGATCTGACCAAAAATTAAATCTTCTAAATCTCCGATAGCGCTCTGCGCAGCTTCGATTTCGGTCTGTAATTCCCGCAACTTTGGCGACACAAATCTTTCACAATTTACTAGAGTCTGCAAACGTAAATAATCTGGTGGTGCTAAGTGTAAATTAGCTTTAGTCAGCTCGATATAGTAACCATGAACAGTATTAAACCTAATCTTAAGTGAGCTTAATCCAATACGCGCCTGCTCTTGCTTTTCTAAATCTAAAATTTTTTGACTAGCCTGAGTAATTAAATCTCGTTTATAATCTAGCTCTAAATTAAACCCAATTTTAATAACCCAAGTAGTTTGCTGATCTTGATTTAAAGAATTTAATAATAAATTAGTTAGTAAACTAAACTCCCCTAAATTATTCTGGATATAAGCTAATAAACTATTACCAAAGCTACTTATATTTTTTTCTGTATCGAATTTTAAATTTTGCAATCGACCTGTACATAATCGCTCTTCAGTGCGTTCACCCTGCTTGTCCATCGTAGTCTTGACGAAGTCGGGAGTGCCCCGTAGAGATGTATCGAAGGGCGTACTTAAACTTTTAATTAAATAATTAATTTCCGGAATTACTTGTAAACCAGCTAACAACTGTAAATAATCACCTGAGCCAGCCCGGCGCAAGCCAATACGACCCACGATTCGTTCCAGGTCGCCCAATTTAGCTAACTGAGTCCGTAACTTTATAGTTAAACCTAAGTTAGCTAATAATATTTTAATAGCTAACTGGCGCTGCTGAATCTGCATTAAATTAACTAGTGGTCTAGCGAGCCACTTAGCCACCATACGAGCACCCATCGGTGTTACAGTTTGATCAAGCTGATCTAATAAACTGTGTTTGCGAGTGTGATCATAAGAATTTTTAAATAATTCTAAATTTTGCTGCGTATTATGATCTAAAATTAAAAAATCTTCGGGATCATAAAACTTAACTGATTTAAATTGCGATAAGGCACTGTTTTGGCGCTGCGCTAAGTAATTATAAAAATTTAATACGGCTAATTTTAAAGTTTGGTTTTGTTGAATTAAATTTTGAGTGTTTTGATCAAACTGCGTATTTAACCAGCTCTCGAAATTTAGCTCAGAATTTAAAGCTTGATTTTGGGTATTAGAAAATTTTTGTGAACTAGTATTAGCAGGCACTGTAAATTTATCACGATTATTAATATCTAAATCTTTTGGTGTATTAACAAAACTAGTAATATAACCCAGTTGTTTAAAATAATTATTAAATTTTTGACCAACTGGCGACTTGGGCAATAAAATTTCATCGGGGAAAAATCGACCTAACTCAGACTCGAGTGACTTTAATAAATTATTAGTAATTTTAGTAGCATATAATTGGGCCGTTAGTAATTCACCAAATAAAAGGGCCCATTCGCCGTTACTATTATTACTATTATCACTGGGGAAAAAAGAGAGTAAATAAGAAGCTGACTGATCATCTAAAAGATTTAATTCTGTCAGAGTGCCAGGCGTCAGTACGCGTGTGACACCCCGTTGGACAACTTTGCCAACTTGCGCGGGCTCTAATTGATCACACACGGCGATCTGGAAACCTGCTTTTACCAATTTAGCTAAGTAATTATCTAGCGCATGTACCGGCACGCCACATAGTGGGATCGGAGCTCCCTGATGCGTGCCCCGTTTAGTTAGCACAATATTTAAAATTTTGGCGGCTCTAATGGCATCATCAAAGAATAGCTCGTAAAAATCACCCACTTGAAACAGTAATAATGCTTCCGGAAATTCAGCCCTGATCAGGAAATATTGTTGCATTAATGGTGTGGTATCACGAGCCTGTTCAGACATGTTTTAAATTAAACTCAATTAAATTTGCTGATTAAATTCTGCAAATAGATATCTTAGCTGTACAAAGTGATTGTGATAGATCTTATTGCTTAATAGTTCGCGCGCTTTCTCAGATTCTAGTTTGCCTAAAGCTTGTTGCACCAAAGTCAGCAGATTATTACAGTTTTCACATGTGCGATTAGAAATCGCCCGCAAGACCGTCAATTTAGCTTTAATTAATTCTGCTTCGCTTGCATCAATACCAGTCGCTAAATCATTTTGCGCATATTCCATATAAGCTAAAACGGTAGTTGTCGCAGACTTAATATTAGCTAAAAGTCTACGAATTTCCGGTGCTAAATTTAACTTACGTTGCTCTTCTTTTTGCATAAGTTCCAAGATCGTTGGTGGCTGACTTAATCCCACGCCCACCGCTAATTCGTTAGCTAGCAACCCTGGTATTTCAATCGCACTCGGTGTTGCATCACCCATGGTTAATATAAAAAGCCTTAAGTGTTCAATTTGTTCTAAAAGCTGAGTTTTATGCAAATAATAATCCAAATTGCGGCTACGCATAAATTTAACTGTTTTATTGGCCACAGGTGTAAACACTGGTCCCACAACGACACCCGCAACTGCCATACTAGCAAAATTACGCGTATTACTTCCAACTTGTGATATAAACGATTTGTCGCTGACTATTAGCTTAGATTTGTCATTTTGCACCATCATGGCGCGTAATTTTTGGCATTCTTCGATACTTAATCCAGAATTTACCAATAAGCTGGCATCTTTTTGCCACAGATGCTTAATTGCTGCGCGATGATAAATTAGTCCCCCTATGGCTGCCGCCGCCGTAGTATAAATACCAGCCCGAATCCACCAATCACGGTTAATATTGCTAGCTAAGAGCACGCTCTGAACTTGAATATCAGCACTAGTAATGGGAGTAACTATGGGATCGCCCAATGCTAAATTAGAAGTCGCTGGAACTTCTTGGGCGAATATATTTAAAAATAGTAAATTTAAGACGGCTAGCTTCAGGACTCTCAAGGTTTGCAATTTCATAGTCATAACATCCAAAAATAGGGCCCTCGATGGGCAATTGGCACAATTTGAGATCACTTTTCGATCTTAACAGAAAACAGTTAGCTCGTATACAGGTACCAAAAGCACTTACTGATAAAACCGTGAAGGTGCCAGCTTAAGTAACTTAAATCTAGCAATTTGCCCAAAAAAGTTGCCCTGATCATCTAAAGTCCGCACGGGGATATTTTTTTTAATTCTATCTAGTAATTCAGCATAGCTACTTACCCCATAGAAAATTTTATTAATGGGAATCTCATGTAAACAGCCAAAACCCTGCCGATAACCCCGCGCTTCGACCATTAAGCCCTGCTCTACATCACTAATTACCATGACATGCCCTGTGTGCCAAATAATATCGCCAGCTTCTAAATCATCTAGCTCCCGAATCTCTACTAAATTACGTTCGATGGTCGCCGAATTCTTATAAAAATAGGGGATCCCTACAATTTGAGCCGCCCGCGAAATTAAACAAGAACAATCTAATCCCACACTGGGCTCTTGAATATAATTTTCGCGCACATAACCAGACTGCCCCAAAATATTTTGTGAGTTTTCAATAGCACACTTCCCCATCGGACAGGTATTGATTAAACTAGCCCCAGAATAAACATAAGGCACAAAGCCGGTACTGAGATTAGCCCAGCTTTTAATTAAATTCACCAAATCTCGTTTTTGCTCGGTAAAACTTTTTGGGATATAAGTTGTATAACTATCAGCTGGTAAAATAATCTGAGTAAGCTTTGGAGTATTATTACTATTCTCTAAAGACCAAACCGATCGGTCTAGATTTCTACCTGATTCACAATTTTTTTCTAAAACGTCACACGTTTGTACCCGCAACATCCCCCACTCGACTGACGCTCGGGGTGAGCGGGGTTCGGGACGAGCAGTAGATACAAATCTGGTGCCCACCGAATAGCTCTGCTGAGTCACCGGGTCTATCACCGGCTTAATTAAAGTAACTGTATTAATATTACAGGCTGCTAAATTTGGGGTTTTAAAATTAATGGGCGCTGGCAGATTATTTAAATTTATTCCCAGGTTAGTTAAATTATCGACTGAGATTAAATTCGTTTTTAAGGTCCAGAAACTATTACGGTATTCTTGATCTAAATTCTCTATGTTAGCTATTAAATCTGAAAGATTTTGTGAATTATTATTTTTGAGACTTAAATTTTGGTGCGCTTTGGGAGCCAACTCAGATTTAGAGCCAGCTAAATAAAAAATATGGGGCACCGCAATTTTAACTTCGAGCCCCCGCTCGGCCAAAATCAAAACTGTTTCATGCAATAAAAGCTGATAAGCCCGTAAACAGTTACTATCACCCAGTCCTAGATTATTGTAAATAGTGACTGGATCTGAAATATTAGTTTGCTCATGAGCTAGATCTTGGGCGGACTCCCAGAGCAAATCTGCCACTGGCACCTGCACGATGGCCAAACTGCCCGGGGTGAAATTATTAATAGCTAAGATTTTAAGATTTAAACTTAAAATAACAAAAATTAAAATTAGTTTTAAATTTTTAAACATATGGCCCCCGCCCCTAAAAAAAACTCACACCCCGCTCGTCCCGAGCGAAACACAGTGCAGTCGAGGGATGGGACGAGAGAAGTAACTTACTTTTGAAATTTAGATTTAGCAAAACGGGTTGGGCTTAAGCAAGATTTTGGTTAATTACAGCGTAGCAAGATCTAAATTCAAGCGACCTTGGAGAAAAGCCTGCGTTGGGCTGTGTTCAGAATACCAATCTAACCGACTGAGAATTTTAGGTAATTTGCGCGCAAAACTTGGATGAATAAACTCTAGATGGGGAATCCCAGGACGCCAGCCAGCTTTAATTTCAGCTTGTTTTAAACGTAGATCAAGCGGAAACACGCGTTCTGAACCTGGTATTTCACCCTGCTTTAACTGATTTTGGAACTCTGAAAATTGAGGCGCTGCCACCTGAATAAAATCTAATTTAGAATAAAGCGCATAAATATTCACAAAAACTAAGCTGTGAACATAGTCACGGGTTTTAATTTGTACTGGGCAAGCTAGCATAATTAGACGATCGATCACTAACAACTGTCGCTGGTCTGGGGACAAATTAGTAACTACTTGAGCTAAATTTAAGGCCACATTGCCGCCATGGCTATGGGTAATCACGGTAAGTTTAATTCGTTGGCCCCGTTTTTTATAAATTTCGACTAGTTTTAATAACTGCTCAGCTAGTTCCTCAGCAGCCGTTTCGCGGCGCTTAAAATCTAGTTCACCTCGCCAACCAAAAGAGTAATAGTCGCTTAATGGGAAGTTCAAACTATCACTACGAGCCAGCTCTAAGCCAAATTTATAGGCTAAATCGATCTTAGAAAGTTTACTAAAATTGTGCATCCCTGCCAGAGTATAGACAATTTTACCCAAGACCAGGCTAGTGCCATGCACAAAAACGGTCACTGGTACGGCATGTTGACTAGCATGTGTCGCGCCGCCCATAATCATGCAGCTTAAACCAAAATTTAAGACGGTAGCCTGATCGAACATTTCATCCTCCAGATAGTATTGTTCTTGATATTGGTCTTGATCTTGATACTGGCTTTGAGCTAGATCATATCGATTGCGAGATTGAGAGCAAGCTTTTTTAACCATGAAACCCCTAAAATAACCCCTATTTGATTATATTTTAAGTATATATATTCACCTAAATCTTTCAATCATGATTTCTTTGATTTTTCTCACAAAAGCCATATACTTATCCCATATTTTAACTATTTATGATTTTTGTGGTGAGTATAGCTCAGTTGGTAGAGCACCAGGTTGTGGTTCTGGGGGTCGTGGGTTCAAGCCCCACTACTCACCCCATTTTATGGAGTTTAATATGTCAGCTATGTTTTGGGGCCTATTATTAATCGCTTTTGGGATTACATTAATTCTAGAAACTATCCTAAAGATCGATATTCCATTTTTTAAAATTTTATTTGCGCTAGCTTTAATTTATTGGGGTCTTTCAATTTTACTGGGCACCTCAATTAAAACCCAAATCGACTCAACTTGTGAGTATATCAAAGTAGTTTTCGAAGAAAAACGGTAAATTATTTGCAATAGCAGCTAAAAGTAGTTAAATTAGAGCTAGTTTTTGTCGGGGCGTAGCGCAATTGGTAGCGCACTCGCTTTGGGAGCGAGGGGTTGTCAGTTCGAGTCTGGTCGCCCCGACCATTTTTCTATTATAAGGGGTAGTATGAAAAACAAATCTCGTGGCACGGGCGTAGCACGTATCACAAAAAATCTTAAACAAAATTCTTTCAGGCGCCCGGAGCCAATTTCCGAAGAGCGCGCAATTCACAAACCAATTACCCAAGAACATCATAATCGCAAACCGGAAATTCCGGATCATCATCACAATGGCGAAGCTCATTCGGAACAACATCAAGATGCGCACAATGCCCACCATAGTCCTAAAGATCAAAACAAAAAGTAGCACAGCTTGAGAAGAGTAGCTTGAGATTTGATGGCATCAGTTTTATTTTGACCATAGTTATCGCACTGTTTGGCGTGTTAGCCATTTATAGTGCCACATATACCGTACTGGTGCCGATCTCACTCCTATGTAAAAAACAATTATTTGGCTTAATCACTGGCATAATAATTTATTTAGTTTTTGCAAACTTAAATTATCATAGATTATGTTATATGGGCTACTGGACCTATTTTTTAGTAATTTTATTATTAATTTTTACGATTTTGCTTGGCTCAATTGGCATGGGGGCGCAACGTTGGATTAATTTGGGAATTATTAAATTTCAGCCCTCGGAACTTACCAAACTATTTTTACCAGCTTATATAACTTTTTATCTTAAATCTGAGAATAATCACCCAGCCTATAGTTTTGGCAGTTTTATACCCCTGCTAATCGCACTAGCAGTTAGCACGATCCTAATTTTAAAACAACCAGATTTGGGTACTGCCATGTTAGTACTGTCTACTGGTCTAATAGTTTTTTGGCTAGCTGGCTTAACTAATAAATTTTTCATGTGGAGCTTGCTAGTAGTTTTAATTTCCGGGCCGATTGTCTGGAATGGCTTACATGAATATCAGAAAAAAAGAATTACCGTATTTCTCGGCTTTGGGGATAACTCGCGCGAGGGTTACCAAATTATGCAATCTAAAATTGCGATCGGTTCCGGCGGATTTTTAGGTAAAGGCTTTCGGCAGGGCACCCAAAATAAATTAAAATTTTTGCCTGAAAGCCAAACTGATTTTATTTTCTCAGTAATTTGTGAAGAGTTAGGCTATTTGGGAGCACTAATTTTATTAGCGCTATATTTAGCTTTGTATTGGCGCATATTTTTATTTATGCAAAACGTACCTAATTTTTTTTCCAAGCTTTTAGCGGCTGGCCTGGCTGCCCATGTGATTATCTCAACTATTGTAAATATGGGCATGGTGATTGGTTTATTGCCAACCGTAGGAATCCCGTTACCCTTAGTAAGTTATGGCGTTAGTAACTTGTGGATCACTATGGCTAGTCTCGGCTGGCTAAATGGGATCTTAACACAGGCTGCTAATGAACCTAAAACACCGGTGTTTAGAAAAACTAAGTCGATTGAGCTAAATTAATGGTTCGATATGGTTCGATACACTCCTACGGAGCACTCACCACGAACGTGATAAGAAAAGAAATAACATATGTCCGTGAGTGAAAATAAATTTCAAAGTCTCGAGATTTTAGATCCGACAGCTAATAATAATAATAATAATACAACTAGTACCTACGAATTTACGCCATTAAGTTTTGCCGATTACTTGGGTCAAACACAACTTAAAAGTAAATTAGCACTCTATACCAACGCTGCCAAACTGCGCCAAGAAGCTTTAGATCATATGTTAATCTCGGGACCACCGGGCTTAGGTAAAACTACAATTTCCAGAATTATGGCGCAAGTCATGGGCGTTGATATTAAGATCTGTGCCGGACCAACTTTAGAACGTACCGGTGATTTAGTCGCCTTATTATCAAATTTAAAGCCGCGTGAAATTTTATTTATCGACGAAATTCATAGATTACCGATTACCGTTGAAGAAGTTTTATATTCCGCCATGGAAAAATTCCAGGTGAATATTATGGTGGGCCAGGGCACTGGAGCCGACACTGTCACATTACCATTAAATCCATTTACTTTAATCGGCGCTACTACGAAAGCTGGTTCGCTATCAGCACCGCTTAGAAGTAGATTTGGAATTTCTGAAAGAATCGATTTTTACGAAGTTGCTGATCTGGAACAGATTGTTTTACAAGCGGCTAATTTTTTAGAATTAAAATTAGAACCTGCTGCGGCTAATTTGATCGCGCAAGCTGCCCGCGGCACCCCCAGAATCGCTAAAAGAATTTTACGACGCGTGCGTGATTTCACACAGGTCAATCAAGCACCCATAGCTGATTTAGCGCTAGTTACGCAAGCGTTAGAATTTATCGGCATCGATCGCAGTGGACTATGTGCGACAGATCATTTATTATTACAAAAGATTTTACTTGAATTTAATGGTGGCCCAGTAGGGCTAGAAACTTTGGCAGCTTTAGTCGGTGAAGATAAAGAAGCAATTGAAATGGTTTATGAGCCGTTTTTGTTACGCCAAGGTTATTTAGAAAAGACACCGCGCGGTCGTAGAATTCCACCACGAATGCAAGCGCAGTTAAAAAAACAGTTTTCAGATCAGCAATCTATCTTTTAAGGAGTTGCCTAAAAATCATGTCTGGACATTCCAAATGGGCTAATATTAAACGCCGTAAGGCCGCCCAAGATTCTAAAAAAGCTAAAGTGTTTACCAAGATCATTAAAGAAATTACCATCTCTGCTAAAGAAGGTGGTGGTGACCCAAATGCTAACCCTAGATTGCGCACCCTGTTAGAAAAAGGGCGCCATGAAAATATGCCGATCGACAATATTAATCGGGCTATTAAAAAAGGGACCGGTGAATTACCAGGTGTAAGCTATGAAGCACATATTTACGAAGGTTATGGCCCCCAAGGAATCGCGGTGATTATTGAAGTTTTAACGGAAAATAAAAATCGTTCGATTGCTGAAACCCGGCGGGTATTTAATATTCGTGGCGGCAATATTGCAGAGACAGGTGCCGTAAACTGGATGTTTGAGCGCTTAGCGGTAATTAACTTACCAAGTCAAGACAACTTGTCTGAAGACAAATTATTAGAACTATTATTAGATTTTGATATTAAAAATATTGAACTTGAAGATAATAATTATACGGTTACTTGTGCGATCAACCAGCTGGAAACTGTCAAAGCTGTATTAACTAAAAATAATTTCAAAATCGAATCAGCTGAGTTAGAGTGGGTACCTAAAACTACCATGGAACTAGCCGGCGAAGCAGCTGAAAAAGCCGTCGAATTTTTAGAAGAGTTAGATGAATTAGAAGACGTGCAAAACGTTTATACAAATTTAGGTTAAAAAATTATGATGCGTAGTATGACCGGTTTTGTTTGCCAAAATATCGCTGTCGAAGTTGATAGTGGTGAACATTGTATGATCTCAATCAGTCTAAAATCACTAAACTCGCGCTTCTTTGAAGTGACTTGTAAAACACCGCATGCCCTTAGTCAATATGAGACTGATTTTATTAAAATTTTAAAACCGAGCTTACTACGTGGTCATGTTTATTTAACTATTCATACCAGTAAGCCTAGTTTATTTAATGGCACCATTACGGCTGATACGCAATTAGTGCAAGCTTATCTCGACGCCGTAAATAATATTAAAGAAACTAATAAAATTGATGGTGAACTCACCATTGATAATTTAGTAAATTTACCCGGTGTATTTAGCTCGACTGAAAGTTTAATCGATGCACAGATTAAAGATCAGATTTTCCAAACCGTAAATCAACTTTGTGTAGCGCTTAATCAAGAACGCGCTCGCGAAGGCTCTAGCTTACAAGCTGAACTATTAAATATTGCACAGCACATGCAAACTAATTTGCAAACTATTGAAAGCGAATTTCAACGTAGCTTTGAGATTCAAAAAGATATTATAAAGGCTAAAATTTCTGAATTACAAAAATTAGCACAAGCTAAAATTAGCAGCTCTGAAAACAGCTCTAATATGGGATCAATTACTACTGGTCCAGTTTCACCCGAATATTTAAATTATACACTCGATAAATTAGATATTCATGAAGAGCTCAGTCGTTTTGCCGATCATGCCCAAAATTTGATTAAAGTAATTACTAGCGACAGTGTTACTAAAGGCAAACAGATCGATTTTATTTTGCAAGAATGTACCCGCGAAATTAACACTATGTCTGCCAAAGCAAACAATTCGATTATTAGTGCATTAGCGATCGAGATCAAAGTCGCCATTGAAAAAGCCCGTGAGCAAGTTCAAAATATTGTTTAAAATTTTTTATAATTTTTTATAATTTTTTTTTCTTTGACTTATCAAAATTACATGTTATTTTCCAAAACTGAATGGTAACTTTTTGCCCCTTGATTTTAGGAGATTAGCTTGTGACGGTAAGATTTTATTTATGCTTTGCTATATTCTTTATTTCAAACACGACTATCATAGAGCTGGACGCCTGCGCGACCCCCTATTGTTGCTCTATGCGTGATGGCCCTAATCCGCCGGTACCACCGGTACCACCAGTTCCTGGGATTGGCGGTATATCATTTATGAACAGTCTGGGTAATCATAACGGCCCCTCCGTTGGTAACATCGGCGGTAATTTAAGCACCACCGGCTTAACAGAATATTTGACTACGCAAAATGCTGACGACGGTATTACCATAGATGAACCAGGTGTTTACATGTTTGGCCAACCATTAACAGTGCCTGATCAAGATGGCGATCGCTACGATGGCCAGGTGGCTGCTATTACAATTACTTCCAGCGATGTTACGATCGATCTGAATGGTTTCTCGCTAACTTTTGGCCCTCAACCAGTGCCACCTCCCGGTGGTGTATACGATGGCATTAAAATTATGCCCGGTGTTACTAACGTAACCATTAAAAACGGTAGTATTCGCGGTTTCATCTATGGCTCTGGTGTGAACGCAACTAGTGCGAGCGCCGCTGGTTCTAATAATGGTATGATTCAACAAGTCGTATTATCCGATCTTATGATTCAAGAAAATAAAGCTGGGGTGACTTTCAATGGCACACTTAATGCCATGAAATTAATGAATATTACCACTAGCACCATTTCTAATAATTTATCTTATGGCATCAAATATAGTTACGTAAAGACTGGTAAGCTATCGAGTGTTACGGCTAGTGAGAATACTAATAGTGCTGGCAACGCCCAAGGCATCTGGCTCGACAACTGTACCAATATAGATCTATTTGCCGTTGACACAGAACGTAATGCAGCCATCGGAGGCACCGGCTACGGTATTTTGGCTAACACTTGTAACAAAATAAATTTTTATTATAGTAACGCTAACTATAATACTGGTGACACTGGTATGCCTAACGCTTTTGGTTTTGCATTAAATGGTAGCAACAGTTGCACTATGGACAGCAATAATGCTAACTACAACAATAAAGGATTTAGTGATAATGTCGCACCTACAACAACTGTTTTTGTTAGAAATTCAGCTCTTCAAAATGGCAATGCTCCATTTGCACAAGACAAAACACGAAGTGACAATTACAACATTAATATAGGCTCTATAACCACAGAGTCGTTCATTAGAGATATACCAATACATAACGTTAATGCGAATGACAATGCCGGTGATGCACGTAATAAATCATTTTGGTAATTAAAATCTAGAAAATCAACATGCTTAAAAAATTTAAAATTTATTTATTAACAGTTATTTTAGTAGCTTTAAAGCACACAGAGCTATTAACTGGCACTCGCGATAACCCAGCCAATAGCGTTGCTACTAACTCTATTCCTGTTTCTCAATCTATGATTTCAATACCAAGCTTAAGTACGCCTAACGGCGCAACGTTAATAATCAATAGGCCAGGTCAATATTATTTAACCGAGCCGCTGACATTTTATCCTTTGGGTAATGGCTACACTGTAATTGATATTCAAGCCAATGACGTAGTGCTTGATCTAGCTTCTTATACAATTACATCTAAGAACCCTACCACTTTTACCAATTTAAGTTGCATTAACATTGGCAACGGTGATGATAACTATCATAATATTCATATTTTAAATGGCCGAATTAATCAATTTACCGGCATCGGTATTAATATTAATCCAAACTGTTCTTCAATTTACCTTAGTGATTTAACCATTAGAAATTGCAATTTAGGTGGCATCGTAGCCGACCTAGCTAATAATATTTTCTTAGATAATGTCAATATCGCACACTGCAATGGCGATGGCACCAGCGCTACCACCGGCGAAGCAATTGGTATGAAATTAACTGATGTAACTTTTTTGTCTGCCAAAAATTGCACTTTTAATTCGTGTATCAGTAGTTTACGCGATGGTTCTGGCGTAAAATTGGTCTCTAATATAATTTTTTGTAACGACTGTAATTTTGAAGATTGCGCTGCTTGTCACAACGGAACAAGTAATGCTACACACAATGCCTATGGTTTCCGCTTAGAAAACACTCGCACTTGCATTTTTAAAAATTGCACTGCCACTGACAATAATGGTTTCATATCACTCAACACTCATGGCTTTGCTTTTAAAGATGGCTTTAGCAATATGTGTTACAACTGCTTAGCTGCTTCTAATAGAACTGTTCAAACTAGTGGCACAGCTTGTGGCTTCTATTTATCTGGTGCCACAAATCACTATTTCGAAAATTGTGAAGCGCGTAACCAAGATGCCTCAGATGCAACTAATGGGCTTGCTTATGGCTTTTATTCCACAGCGAGTTTCATTACCGCTGGCACTGGTAACTCTTTCTTTAAATGTAAGGCGCATGGCAACCGTGCTGGCACTTCTAGCAGTTCAATTGCCGCCGGCTTTGCCTTAGTAAATGGCGAAAATCGTTCGTCAATCGAAGCGTCTGATGCCAGCGCTAATCAAGGTGGCTCTGGTGAAGCATATGGAATAAAACTGGGCCAAACTGGTGGCACACAGCCCACTTTTTGTTTCATCAATAATAATCGCTTAATGAACAATTTTGGCACGAGCGCGCAATATGGCCTAAAAGATTTTAGCTCTAACAGTAAAAACACGATCACACGTAACCAAGCTTTTGCCCAAGGACCAGTCTTGCGAAACACCGTTTGTACTGATACCAGCTTTATGAACTTCATGATCTCTTATATAGACACCGAAGCTAACAAAATAAATAATATTTTAGTCGAAGGTGATCGTGCAGAGCTAAAAGTTTTTTCTACGGCTGGGCCATTGGATAACTTATCTATTTTTTACTCCGAAGATATTTCGTGAAATTATTAAAATTTATTAAAAAAAATAATAGAATTAGCAACAGTAATTAAAGGTAGGAGCATAAAAGTAGCATGCTAAAGTTACACAGTTATAGAAAACTACTTTTAGTTTTAGCACCCGTAACATCATTTCCCGCGCCCCTCGACAAGCTTCGGGATGAGCGGGAAAAAAATAATTTACAACTGTGTTTTAGTAAAATTTTAACAATTAGCTTAGTTATTTTAAATTTTAATTTACAAGCCCAACTAATCCCAGAAATTACTGACCATAATTTACCAACTAATAATTTACAGGCCCAAATTGACCAGCTACAAGATCAATTAGATTATTTACGTCAAAATTTAACCCTTAGGGTAAATAATAATAATTTATTGGCGCCAGACACACTCCAAGCTTCGCCGGATTTCGCAGCTGATATTTTTACAGAACCAATTACTTTTACCCAGCACCCATTTAGTGAAGATTTTGCCGTCAATTTTTTTACCAATTTACAAGTTGATTATTTTACTGGTCATGCACTAGAACTTTTTAATCGTAACAGTTATGACGACTACATGTTTACCCAAGGGGCCCTAGATTTTGGCATCGATATTGCTAAAATCGCGGGTCTACGCCATCATGAACTATTTTTCGACATCCGTGCCAAAGGGATCTTCGGCAACAGTGGCATCTTTAATGGCACAGTGCCACGTCCGATTAAGATTGGTTTGGGTCGGACTGAGAATAGTTACTCATTTCAGCCCGCACTGCAAAATTTATGGTTACGAGAACTTTGGTTTAAATATAATATTAACCCACAATATCAGACTGATTTACAGATTGGTTTTTTCCCATACGCTATCGGCTCTGGCTTAACTTTAGGTAATGGCTACAAAGTTGGTAAATTAATTCCCGGTTATTATGAAGAACGCTTTGTCGATCAATTTCGTCCAGGAATTATGTTAACGGGTGATCTTTGGCCGGAAAAATTAAAATATAAAATTTACGCTGGTCTACGAGCTAACTGCTCTTCTAATTTTTACGACACCGCGCAATTTACTTACTCGCAAGATCCTAACTGGCGTGACAAACCAGAACGCGGCAGTTTCTTTAATAATACTGTCGGTGCTTTTGAAATCGAGTATCATAGCGAACGCAAAAATATTCAAACTGATGTCCGCCCATATATTATTATTAACCAAGAAAATTTTCAGCAAGTTGAATTTCCCGGCGATGCTTCTAGCACACTGGGGATTTTGGGAATTAACGTAGAAGCCAAAAAAGATCGTTGGAGTTTCTTTTTCGAAAGTGCTTTAAACTTTGGGTCACAAAATGTCAAAGCTTGGGATCGTGACTTCGTAGAATTTATTTCTAAGCCCACACATATGTATCTCTTTCAAGATTTTAATACTACTACGGCTTATAATCCGTGCTGGAAACAGGCCATAACAGCACCCTGCCCGGAAAGCACACCGTATCATTATTATAATGGCCAACAATTTAAAGATTCCAACGGAACTTCATATAAAAATGCTTTTGATCGCTATCGCCAAGCATATCAAAACAATTATCACGGCCTAATGTTTTACACGGAAGCAGCTTACCATAAATTGCACCCTACTAAGCCTGGCGTACAAACAACTTTTGCCATGGCAGCAGGCTACGCTTCTGGTGACGAAAATCCCAACGACTCTTTTGAAAAATTGATGGCTAATCGTTTATATGGCACCTGTGGCGACGAAGACACAGGTACTTGTATTGGTTATACCGGCATGAAAGATTACAACAAACAATATAATGGTTTTGTGGGTGTCGACCAGATGTTTATGAATCGGGATGTTTATTCAGTTTTTATGCTCGAGTCACAAAAACTAAACCGCCCATTAGCCACCTCAGAGTCACGCTTAACTTACCCACTATTTACTAACTTAGCTTTTTTAGGTCTCGGTGCTAAATATGACCAGGTGATTGGTCAAGAACGCGCCTTTACTTTTAGATTTAACGCGCTCACTTACTGGCAAGCTGAGCCAACCAATAAAGGCTATAACTACGGTCTGGATATTTTATTTGCTTTAGGTTCTTGTGGTTACGCCGCCACGAACTGTTTTACACCACAATTAAAAGCCGACGCTTGCAAAACTATGTCACAACATTTAGGTTCGGAAATTAACTGTGCCATTAATTATCAGTTCGATCAAAATCTAAATTTCTATTGCTCGGGCGCAGCATTTATTCCCGGCAGCTATTACCGTGATATCGCTGGTAAAATTATTCCCCTAGAAGTACAATACCAACTTGCTTCAGTTGATTATAGCGGCTATGAAATGAACCAAAATAAATATGATATTGCCCTGGATAACAGCACGGCTTTAATTTTTAATATCGGTTTCGGCTATAGTTTCGACACAGCACCAAAACAGCGCGCCGTGTTTAGTAAAGAGTTACAAGCTAACTTAGCCACACTCACACACAGTCATGTTATGCCAGTAACTTCTGCAGACACCGCCGTTAATCAAAACAAACTAGTTATAAAACCAATAAGTACTCAAGTAACTTTAGTTGTCCCTGCACCAGAAGACAGCCCTAGATTAGCTATCGCAGAGTTAGAATTATTAGCAACACTGCAATATCAAACCCCTGTTTGTGCACAATCCGTTACACTAACCAGCGCAATTAACTTAAATAACCCGACTGTTCAAACTCCTAAAGTCACTACTCCAAGCACATACGCTCTACCAAAAGCCAACTCGCTCAGACATCAAGCGCCGGTCACCAAATCAAATTCGCAATTAACAGTCGACAAATCACTTGCACCAATTGTAACTCCTAAAGTCACTACTCCAAGCGCTTCTACTATTAATCGCCAAAACCTACCATCCGCTCGTCCCGAACCCCGAGCGTCAGT
>CANKEI010000005.1:7500-28156 GCA_947481115.1 bacterium | reverse complement strand
TTTGTTTAGATTCTAGATCTAAGTTCAAGTGGTCGCAATCGCTTCGCAGATTACCGTATCGTAGCAGCCTTCCAGGGCTATACCATCTGGAGCATCAGCTGAATAAACGTAAATAGAGCAATATTTATAATCAACTCCCAAACTATTACATTGTTGTTCAAATGGAGACAGAGTTAAATCTATATTCTCGTTTTTAGTAGTCTGTAGTACTGGCACTGAGCTGCCAGTGCTAGAAAATACGGCTGGCCCAGCGTCGGGTTTATTTTTTTTAGTTACTGGTTTTGGGATTGGTTTAACAGTATCCGGCATAGATGTTGCTCCCATAGCAGGTTTATTGGCCATAGGTGTTGGTCTATTAAAACCTGGATGTTCAAAATTTTCCGGTGCCCTAAATGGTGGGCTTGTTGGAGTTAATCCAGTTGGTCCCATCGGTTTTGATTCATTAAAGTCTGGGTGTTCAAAATCTGGATGCTCAAAGTTCGGTTCCATAGGCCGATTGGGAATCATTGGCGGGTTAGGCGAGCCAGCTTGTGCTGGCGTTTCAGATAACATAGAAGCTGGTCGGGTGTAATCTGGTTTTTTAAATAAACTATCGGCAGGTGTTGCAGTTGGAATAGCTGGTCCAGTCACTGGGGCTTTAGGTGCTGGCACAATAGTAACTGGTGTTGGTGTAGGAGTTGATTCTAGTGGTTTAGCAATGGCTGGTGCACCAAATGGTCTAGTTGCTAGATCTGGCGCTTTTGGTCGGCAGAAGTCATCTATACAAGTCGCATCGCCACAGCATTTTTTATTTTCAAAGCAGTCTTGATTTAATTCCACACAGGCTGGTTCAGCAAATTTACAAGTATTATCTAGGCACTTAGTATCGCCGCAGCACTTTTTATTAAAAGCACAGCTTTGATTTAATTCCACACAGGCTGGTTCAGCAAATTTGCAAGTATTATCTAGGCATTTAGTATCGCCACAGCACTTTTTATTAATAGCACAATTTTGATTTAATTCTACGCAAGCTGGTCCAGGCAGGGTTGGTATCACCGGTTTTTCAATAACTGGCTTGAGCTCGGATTTAATTTCTGGTGCTTTGCAGCTTTTATTTACACAAACTAAATCACCACAACACTGCTTAACGACTCCAAATTTATTAGCTGTGCCACAACTTTGGTTTAACTCACCGCAGACTGGTGGGGGCGGTGATGGTGGGAATTTTTCATGTCCTGGCTCACTGGGTTTAACTGGGCAGGTGTCACAACCTAAGAAGCGACAAGCTCTTTGTCCGGCATGTGTAACTAGTACTTTTAAGTGTGTGCTAATCCCATCGAACTGAGTTCTAATGGTATGATTGGTCATGTATAGTATATAACTGCCGCCTGTTACGACAGCTGTCATGATTAAAATATTAAAATATAATTTTTTCACAGCCCCGCTCCCTAATTGAAAAGCTAATTTTTGATAGTTTACTGAGAGCGGGTCATGAAAGAAAAGAGTTTTGTTTAAAAACTAGTAAACGTGATTATTTAAGCTGGACGTACAGCCGGCGTTGGTGCTTTAGCTGCTGGAGCAACTGGTACTTTAGCCATCGGTGCTGGATGAACCAGAGCTGGCTTAGGTGCCGGTGTAGGATGTGCCATAACTGGCGCTGCTGGCGCTTTAGCCATTGGTGCCGGGGCAGGGTGCACATCTGGAGCTATCGGAGCTGGTGGTACCAAGGCTGCTTTAGCTTTATCTGCTTCAACTGATGTAGCGCCCGAATTTGTCGATTCTGGCTTTACTGCACAGTGATCGCCGCAACCTGTGCAAGCTTTTTTACAAAATGAGTTCATTAAACTATCAACTTTATTGCGAAAGTCAGCAGAATTTTTATAAGTGTAGTAACCACCACCGGCAGCAGCGATTAAAAGTAATAATAAGAGCGTACTCTTGTCCATGTTTATATTCTCCAATGTTTTGGAAATTTAAGATTTTTATCAAATGTGAAATTATCGCAAAAAAAGCGATCTAGCAACAGCGATCTTGTGTAGTTGTTTGGCAGCACTTATCGATATCATCATTAGTGTTGGTAGTTTTATTAGCACAGCAATTAGTTTGCTGTGCGGCAGCTTGATGCGCTAAATCATGCACTTTTTCTGGTGTTGGCTGATATAAGTCTAATATATTACCGTTTGGATCTTCGATGCCCAACATGATACCATGCGCAGCAGCTTTAGGTTCATCCCATAAAAATTTAATCCCAATGGCTTTTAATTCTTGATGCAATGCATTAAGATCAGACACTTCTAGGACGATGCCAGTATGACGACGAAAAGGCTCAGTTTCGGTTGGACAAAGACCGATTTTAATGTCACCAATGGTAAATTCGGCCCATTTTTCTTTAAGATGAAATTTGAGTTCTAAGCCTAACTGTTTATAAAATGTTACAGCAGCTTCTAGGTCATGTTCCATGAGAATTAGCATGCCAACTTTTAATTTAGTATTTGGAGTATGGGTCATTGCGGAGCCTGTGTTATAGTAATTAATAATTAATTAATTTTAATTTAATTATTGTATCGCAAAACTGTGTTTTGTAGAAATTTTAATATTTTAAAACAGAGCTCTCTTGGGGTTCTTATGTACTTATTGTTAGTCAAGTTATTAATAAAATATTATACCTAAAATTAGAAATACTATGGGAGCATTATATGAGTTTTAAATTATATCCATCGTTAATTGCAGCAGATTTATTAGATTTGCGCACGGCTATTAAAGAGTTAGAAAGCAGTTGTGATGGGTTTCATTTAGATCTGATGGACCATCATTTTGTGCCGAACTTAAGTTGGGGACCAGATTTTGTGAATAGTATAGCTTGTGCGACTGAATTGCCGCTATGGGTACATTTAATGGTGACCGACCCAGGTGCCATTATTGAACAACTACAGTTACGTACACAAGATTTAGTTACCTTGCATTATGAATCGTTTACCTCGCCAGAACTATTATTAGAGCTAGCTTTATTAATCAAAAAAACTAACACTAAAGTTGGTTTAGCGGTTAGTCCCAAAACTGACATTAGTGTGATTATAGGCTTGTTGGCGCAGTTTCATCAAATTTTAATCATGTCCGTGGAGCCAGGCTTTTCCGGACAACAGCTCTTGCCGGCAAGTTATGCTAAAATTGAGCAGTTGATTCAAGCACGCCGAGATCAAAATTTAAATTTTAGAATTGCAGTTGATGGTGGGGTTAATTTAGCTAATCTCAATAAATTGGTCCAAGCTGGTGCTCAAGATCTAGCAGTTGGGGCTGCTGTTTTTGATAGTTTTGATGGGCCAGTGGCGGAATTGCAGCGCTTGCGAGCTAAGTGATAATTATTGTGCAGGCGGTTGTTTAGAATTCATAAATACGCTAGATTAAGTATGTTAAATTAGTGTTTAAATATTAATTGAAAGGGCTAATATGTTTAATGTTGATGCTTCAGTAGAGCGTTCCGTACGCAGTATGATGCACCGAGTTTATGGTTGGATGTCAGTAGCTTTGGCAGTGACAGCTACGTTAGCATATACGGTCGCGCATACACCAGTGCTAGTGAACTTAATTTTAAAAAATCCGATCGTATTTTTTGGTTTAATTATAGCAGAGCTAGGCGTAGTATTTTATCTTAGTCATGCTCTAAATAAAAATAGTATTTCGATCAGTACAGCATATGTATTATTTTTTGTTTATGCAGCTTTGACCGGTACAACATTAGCAACTATTTTCTTGGTTTATACCTTGCCATCAATTGCCGTAACTTTTGTGGCGACTGCCGGCATGTTTGGCACAATGGCGCTTTATGGTTATTTTACCAATAAAGATTTAAGTTCATTGGGTTCGATTTTATTTATGGCATTAATTGGGTTAATTATAGGCAGCGTAATTAACTTTTTTTTACAAAGTAGCCTACTAGATTATATTACCTCTGCGATTGGAGTAGCTGTTTTTGCACTTTTAACAGCTTATGATGTGCAGAATATCAAGCAAACTGGCCAACAATTATTAATTAACGGCTATGGTACTTCTAGGGCAGCACTTTTTGGGGCCTTAAAACTCTATTTAGATTTTATTAACTTGTTTATGTATCTCTTGAAATTCTTAGGTAAAAAGCGCAACGATTAAAAATACTTAGCTGGTTTAATTACTAAAGCTTGCTATTTAATCATATTAATTTCTAAATTCCCCTTATGTTTAGCCGGTTACGCTAGTGTTGACCAGTGATTAAAACATAGGGGGAATTATGTTTAAACGTTTAATGACACTCATGGTCATCTCTAATTTAGTAGTGCCAAAATCGCCAGCAGTTAATATTGCGACCGATCAACAAGCTATTCAAAATTTATTGGCGCAGCTAGCTAGTACACATGAAGAGATTTATATCGAAACAGTTCTGCATGGTTTTACTAAATTAGCCGAAGGTGCAGAGCAGCTACTAACGCATGCGGAAGCTAATGGTATTGGGGCTAAATATTTATTAGAGGGCGTGGCACAATTAACAGCTTGTGCGCTGCAAGCGCGTAATGGTGTAGATGGGGCGCCCAATGAACAAGCCGTAGCTCAAGTAGAAGAACTGGTGGCTAATTTTAGAACTAGCTTAATTGAAATCTTAGATAGCTCTAAACAGTCTAGTAAGCCAGGGCTGGGAGTTAGCGCAATCGCAGCAGCTGCGAATATAACTGTTAATGTGCCAGATAATTCTGCTGATATACTAGATGGTTTTGCTGAAAATAAACCGTCTGGAAAAGAGGTTGAATCAAATAGTGAGAAATTATTAGTTGAAGGCTTAACGCAAATTTTTTATAACGTATTCTGCATGTTAATTAGCCCTAACGATATCGGTTTATATCTAAAAAACGTCTTTACTGGATTATTAAAAGTAATCTCGGCAGTTTTGGCTAACGGTAAAATTGAACGTGAAGATCTAGAGGTGCTAAGTACGGCTTTAAGTTCGATTTTTAATGTACGAGAGTTGCAAAAACAATTAACCTCGAAGCAGGGTTTAATAATTCCAAAAAATCAGAAAATCTATGCGAGTTTGCGTAACACTGTAGTAAAAGATGCTACAACAGATACAGTTTCTATAGCGAACATAAATTTGACCAATTTTGAAGCGCAACAAGCTTCATTGGGATTATCAGAAATTTTGCAAAGTTTGATAGATTTATTAGCTAACCCTAAAAATATATTACTTTATCTAAAAGAACTGGGCCAAGGTTTAGCACACTTATTTGTATCGATTTTTGCCGATGGCAAAATTGATCAGCATGACCTAGACAATCTTGTCGAAGCAATTAAAGCAAACGAGACTAAAGCTATGATTATATTAAATGCCCAAGATTATAGGCACTTAGTTGCACATTCTAACTTCTACTAGCCCATTAAATCGATCACGTTGCCAACTTGACCAGCAATCACCAGATGACCGTGTACCAGTTTCGACTGTTGGAAATAATCCAGGTCTAAAATAACGGGGATTATTCCACCATGGCGCATATTGATCAGCATTTATAGTTGGCACAGTGCTTAGATTAACAAACACTGTGCCAATTATAAATAATTTAAGTGCTAGCGGGCGAATTAAAGAAGTTAACCACTGGATTGTTTTAATTTGCATAATTTACCTCCAAGTACAATTTATTTTATATTTTTTTATTTTATTCTTGCACAACGCAAACTTTTTCACCATTACTATTTCTATAGCAATTATTAGAATCATAATTATTAGTTATGTAAGTAGTATCGCCATCGCCATAACCATAACCAGCACCGTAACCTATGGCTAAACCGGTACCAAGACCCCAGCCATAGCCACCCCAGCCACCACCATAGTAACCACCACGGCCATAACCACCGTGACCGCCATGTCCACCGTGACCACCATGTCCACCGCCACCACCATGTCCACCGTGACCGCCATGTCCACCGTGACCACCATGTCCACCGCCACCACCATGTCCACCGCCGCCACCACGTGTTAGCAGGTCAGCTGAACCTGTAAGACAGCTTAAAAGTGCTAACCCTAGCACTAATCGAGAAATAATTTTCATAGCAACCTCCAAATAAAATTTTATTAAAAATATAAATTAAGTAAAAAAACTATAGATCAGGTAAAAGGCCTGAATTAATCCAAATACTTAAATTTAGTTTAACAGGGTGAAAGTTCATAAAGCAAGGGTTTTAGGTCTAACTTTTTTAAACTTTAGAACTTGGAAAATTTAAGAATAGTTTTTATAGACTAGTTTTAGGTAATTGGAGAATTAGCTGGCATTAGAAAAAAAATTGGCTGCATCAGGTATAGCCTTGTAAAGGCAAAGACTGGAGGAGAGAGTGGGATTCGAACCCACGGTCCTTTTGGGACAGCGGTTTTCAAGACCGCCGCAATCGACCACTCTGCCATCTCTCCAATAATTTCAATAATTGCTTATAGAATAGTAAATCTAGCGAACAAATCAATCTTTAGTCGTTGAATTTAGTTTTTTATTAGGGTAAACATCAATTTCTTGGGCCTGCGCCAGCGTATAATCACCAATCGCAGTTCGAGTTAACTGTTGTAAGTAACCGCCGGTCTTTAATTTTAGGCCTAGATCGCGTGCTAGACTACGAATGTAAGTACCTTTACTGCAAGCGACTTCAAGTTCTAATAATGGCCAATTATAACTTAGAATATTAAGTTTCGTAATAGTGATATTGCGCGGCTTGAGTTCTGGCGTTTCGCCTTTACGAGCTAAATTATAAGCTCGTTCGCCATTAATTTTAATCGCAGAATATTTTGGCGGCAGCTGTTCGATCTCACCCAAAAAATTATTTTCTAGTACGGTTTTAATTTGGTCAAGCGTAGGAATAGTACTAATAGCTACTGGCGTGATTACACCCTCAGCATCATCAGTTTCTGAAAAAGCTGTGAAATTAATCGTAGCTTGATATTTCTTAGGTAAATTAGTTAGTTCGGTAATTTTTTTAGTATTTTTACCAGTACAAACCAATAAGAGTCCAGTTGCTAATGGATCGAGTGTGCCAGCATGACCTACTTTTTTAATTCTAGTGAGTCTACGAATAGCTCTAATCACATCCATCGAAGAACAGCCAGCTGGTTTATTGATAAGTAATAGGTCAGAAGAAAAGTTCATGTGATAATTATTCGTGTTTTTAAGCGAAGACTGGTGCGCCCAAAAGGAGTCGAACCTTTAACCTTCAGATCCGTAGTCTGATGCTCTATCCAATTGAGCTATGGGCGCATTCTAAAAAATAATATGTATTTATAGTAACTTTTTTAAAAATTTCAGCAACCATTATGTGTAAAAAATAGCCCTATAAAGCTATTAATTAACTACAGAATATAATTTTGGGTTATTTGGCTGGTGGAGAGAGTGGGGTTCGAACCCACGTGCCCCTGTAACGGAGCTCTTGCTTAGCAGGCAAGCGCTTTAGACCTCTCAGCCATCTCTCCAGTAAACTTTACAAACCTGTTCGTTTTGCAAATATAGAGAAAGGATAAAAGATTTGCAGCTTAATGCAAGCTTAGGAGCACAATTGGCCAGTAAGTTATTAGTTTTTGAGCTAAAAGTAGTGCCCAGCTCTGGTCGGCAGGCTTGGGAATTAGAGTCATCTGGTCGACTTAAAATATTTTTGAAAAGTGCTCCAGAACATAATAAAGCTAATCTAGAATTAATTAAATTATTAGCTAAACAGCTTAAAGTTACACAAAATCAGATTGAAATTTTAGCTGGTGGGATTTCTAGATATAAGCGCATTCGCATTGATAAAGAGCTTAGTTGGTTGGAATTATTAAAAATTTTGGGGCTGGAACAGCAACAAACTGTTTTTAGTGCAAAATAACTGGGAACATGATTTGTTGTTTTGGTTATAATTATATGCTTAGGAGTAACTAATGCCCTTTTTTGCATGGCGTGGGATTGGCTTAGATGGTGAAATCAGAGCTGGACGGGCTTTTTCTGAAACGACTTTAGCTTTAGAGCAATTATTATTGCAACGTGAAATTGGGTTAATTGCTTGTCGCGACTTAGAACTAACTAACCTCGATCAGATTAGATTGCCCACCGCAGCGCAACAGTTACAATTTTTTCGCGAATTATTAGTGCTATTAGATGCTGGCTTACAGTTGCCGCGAGCCCTTAATTTTTTAGGGGACCAGTTGGCCGATGAACGGTTGCAGATTTTAGTATTAATATTGGCCTATGATATTCAACGTGGCTTAAAATTTAGTCAAGCGTTAGCACGGTTCCCCCAGTATTTTACTGTTTTGGTACAGCAGCTAATTAGGGCTGGTGAAAGTTCTGGTCATCTAGCAGATGCACTACGTTATCTAGTAATTTATTTAGAAAATTGGCGAGAATTACACCAAAAATTGCGTTCGGCGTTACTAATGCCGTTAATTACTTTAATTATTTTTTTAGTAATTACATTATTTATATTTCTCGCAATTATCCCGATGTTTGCCACAATTTTTACTGCAGCGGGGCAACAATTGCATATGGCAACACGTATAATTTTATCTGCCAGCAATTTTTTACGTAGCCGTCAGGTTTTATGGCTTTTGATTGGTCCTTTAGTCAGTTATTTAATTTTCAATTTTAGTTATCGAACGAATCTGGGGCACTACGGTTGGGATAGTTTAAAATTAAGGTTACCTATCGGAGGTACATTTACGCGCTATATCGCCCTTTTAAATTTTTGGCAAACTTTGGCACTGTTGACACGGGGTAACTTGCCGTTTCCAGAAGCCCTTAAGTTAGCAGTTAGTGTAGTGCAAAATTTAGTATTAGCGCAGCAGTTAACTAAAATGGCGATTTTAATAGAACAGGGTTTTAGCTTAAGTCAGGCGGTTAATACACAGACACAGTTGCTATTGCCAGAAGTTTTAGCAGTAATTGGAGCTGGCGAAGAGTCTGGCGATTTAGCAGTTATGAGCGAACGGGTGGCGCTGATTTATAGCCAACGTTTAGCGCAACTGCTGAAATTTACTTTAGGGGTTTTACAGCCTGCTTTAGTGGTAATTTTAGGTTTACTGGTAGCACTCTTAATTTTAGCAGTTTATTTACCCATGTTTGAGTTGCCAAATCTAGTAGTAATTTAATTTAACACAAATAAACAGCCTGGCACCGGGAGGCACCAGAACTGTTTATCTGTATACAGTTTGAATAGATTGAAGAGCTTATTATAAAATTACTTAGAACATCATATTGTCGTCAGCAGCAGCTTTTTTCTTGCCTTCTGACTTTTGCTTTTTATGTTTGCTTGGTTTAGCTTTGGTTGCACTACGATCTTCTTTTTTTTCTTCACTACAGCTGCTACCGCAGCTCTTACACTTAGAATCTTTCTTTTCAGCTACACAGCTACTGCCACCACAGTTATGGCAAGTATGATTTTCTTTTTTTGCAGCGGGTTCGTTTTTATCACCACAGCTACCACAGCTAGAACATCCAGCCATTGCAACACTGCTATAACCTGCACCTAACGCTAATAATAATGCTAAAACTAAACTTTTTTTATTCACCACGAACTCCTTTTAGGGTTTTTTAGTACCCAGATAATAAAAATAAACTACTACTAAGACCTATTATTATAAATTTAATCGTTGAAAATCAAGAGTTTTGTGTAGATTTTATTTGTAGTTTAAGTTTAAACCTGAAAAACTCTGGCTATAATTGACGAAAAAATTGCCTTAGAGTACTATTTGTGAATCAAATTGGCCGGGGTGGCGAAATTGGTAGACGCACGGGACTCAAAATCCCGCGGTGGTAACATTGTGCCGGTTCGAGTCCGGCCCCCGGCACCAGTCATTTGTAATGACTGGCAAGCCAGGTTTCGTTTATCCAGCGTGTATTTTTGGGAGCTATTACATGCAAAACTGTATTTTTTGTAAAATTGTTGCTCATGAAGTGCCCAGTTTAATCGTGGCTGAAACAGATCAAATTTTAGTTTTCAAAGATATTAGTCCTAAAGTTGCAATTCACGATCTAATTATTCCTAAAAAACATATTCAAGACATTCAATCATTAACTGCGCAAGATAGTGCTTTGATGGGTGAAATTATCTTAATGGCCCAACAATTAGCGCGTGATCTGCCCGGTTCACAATCTTTTCGGCTGGTTTCTAATAATGGCCCAGCAGTGCAGTTGGTATCTCATTTACATTTTCATTTTCTAGCTGGTAAAAATTTACCTGATTTTTGATTTAATCCGATAGGGGATCTAAGCATGTTTAAAATTAGTATAGGGCTAATTTTGGTGAATTTAGTTTTTATGAGTGTCAATGGCATGTCTGGTACAAGTCCTAGTACATCGAGCTCGACTACGCCTAGCTCGACTTTAGATTCAGCTGGTCCACGATCAATTAGCGATTGTATTAGAGGCACCAGTGCTTCAATTAGATCAAAATTTGTTATGGGTACAGAAGTCGTAGTTGATCAAATGGCCAGTCATTCTAAAGTTAGTGGGGTTACAGCTGGCGTTTTAACTACTGCGACTATGGGTTTAATTTTAAAACGGGCGGAAATTGATGATCGCTTGTTCGGAGCAGCTGTAGCAGTTAGCGTGGGAGCAATAGCCGGTGGCGCTACTTGGGCAGCTTGCGATAGTCATAGTCGGACTCAGCGACGCAAAAAGTTACAACAAGAGGTAGCAGTCGCAGCCGCAGAGCTTAAGACATTGGTTGATGTTTATAAGGGCATTGAAACACGTTTAGATACTATTTTAGAGAAACAAGTATTAGCAAATGGAGTTTTCGCTACCAACACTGCTGGAATTGAAGCTGCCGCTCAAGACTTAGTTGGCACTAGAGCAAGTTTAGCAGCCGAAAAAAGAGCACTTGCAGATGGTAAAACAGCTATAGATAGCAAAGCTAGTGGCTTGAAGGCAGATTTTGAGCGCGCTAAAGCTGCCATAGCTGTTTGCGAGGAAACACAAACACGCATTGATGATAAGTTGGCACAAACTAAAAAGTTGTCTGCAGCAAATCTTGGGACAGTTAAAGCTCTAGCCGGCGATAGTCCTATCATAGCAAGTACAACAGCTAGTAGACGTGGTGGTGGTGGTGGTGGTGGTGGTGCTGCTGCTAGTCATGCCGGGAATGGAGCTAGAATCAGCGGTGGAACTAGCGGGGTTATTATCCCGTTATATCGCTTTGATCATCGTTAGATTTAGATTATGATAATTAGCCACGTCATGCATCCGAAAAAAAATCAAAAATTAATCATTATGTTGGGCTTATTGCTAGTTTTAAATCCTATTATGCTTGAGTGTCACCAACGTGAACCAGCTGATGGTTCGGCATCAAATGCCATGGGTTGGATGGGACAAGTCGCAAGTGGGATTTTAATTTCTAAATTTGCGATCGCAGCGATGGCATCGGTAGCAACAGCCTGTGCTTATTGGTGGAAAGCTAGAAATGCGGAAAATGCAGATCTAAATTCTAGCGAGAAAAAAATCGCAGAATTAAGAGCTACGGTGCAAACATTGAGTGCACAAACTTCTGCAATAGATACTAAGATTAAAAAAACTGCTAATGCTGTAGATTATGCAGATACTTTAGCTAATCACCAGCGTGGTGCAATCGATCGTTTATCAATTGAAGTACGCGCAGTTGCTCGAATAACTGCCGAAATTAGAGCAACTGCACGTGCAAATCAACTAAGTTATTTGGCGCTCTTCGAGAGCTTAGCAGGGTTATCACGCGCAAACACAACTGGGCTAGCAAGTTTACAAGCACGTGCAAAGCAAACTGAAAAAGCAGTAGATGAATCGTATGCAGAGCAAACTGAAATGGCCGCTGCACTGAAAAAATTGCAAGCTAGATTTTCTGCTGCTGGTGATTTAAGTAGCACAACAAGTAGTGTTGTTAGCGCAAGTGCCCAAAGAGCTAGCGCAATCAGAAGTCCTATAGCTTTCGATATGGGTGCAGAGAGAGAATTAACTGATGGTACGCGTGTTAGTTTATTGGGTGCCCCTAGAATAGTTGATCATACTGTAGCAGCTAGTCCGGGTGGAGCATCTAGGTTTTCACTTGTTGCATTTACGTGCCATGGCGCTAAACAACGACATGGCAGCGCACATGGTGTTTATGATACAAACAGTGCTCATGGTATAGCAGCTTGCCAGCCTATAGAATTTCTTGGTCGCCCGTTGGGCAGATGGACCTTAGCGACGGATGGGCGTTAATAATTTGGCGCTCGCTTAACTTTTTTAATTTTTATTTGCAAAAACTTGCAGTTATTTTCAGCGTAAATTAAGTTAAAAAAATTAAGTTGTCTTATAGGTAATTAAATTATTAGTAATTAATTATTTTAAAAAGAATATTTAAGCTGGGGTTTTTGTATGAAGCGCAAAAATTTTGGGGACTATATTAGTGCCCTGACTAATCCATTTTTTCAAGCAATTTTAGTAGTAATTACTTTTACGATTATTTCTGGAATCAGCTATTACTCATTAATCTCTTTCAGAAACTTTGATCCGACCCCCAATTTATCAATCCCTGCACCGACAATTAAGCGCTTAAATGTCCGTACTGGGCTGTTAATTAATAATTTTTTAAAATTCGATGTCGTTCAAAATAATTTTGAAATTGATGCGATTTTGTGGTTTGAATATGATCCTAAAGAAGTTTCATTAGATGAACTAAAATTGTGCTCATTTAGTAAAGGCAAACTATCTGATGGCACGACCACTTTAGTAAACTGTGTGCCTAAAATAACTAAGCGGGGTAATTTATATTTAGCCCGTTTTAACATTAAATTAAACTTTGTAACTAATCTCAATTATCGCATGTTCCCCTTTGATAATCATAGGCTCTACCTAATTTTAAATAATCGACATTTGACTGAAAAGCATGGTGCTGAGATCTTGTTTACGGTTGATGCAGATAATTTTGTCATCTCGAAAGATATTTATACACCGGGTTGGCGCAAGATCTTTAGCGGTGTACGATGCGGCTATGCAATTGATGCTTTAGATCCTAAAAACGATATCTCAACGCGTTATCCAAGAGCTATTTTTGAGATCGATTTTGTCAATAATAGTATTAAAGATATTTTAATTATTATTTTGCCATTATTTATTGTGTTTTTTATGGCGCTACTCTCTTTCTATTTGATGGAACATGATACACGTAATTCTGAAATGCGGGCTCTGATAATTGCTTCATCAGCTGCGTCAGCATTATTAAGTTATCGTTTTGTGATCTCATCACTGGCCCCTACCGTAGATTATTTTATGTTTATCGATCAGATTTTTAATGTGTTTTTAATCTGCTTATTTGTAATTTTCTTACTGAATTGCTTCTTCTTAGATCGGGCACCCAAGCGTCGGGGCGAATTAGTTTTAATGTTTCATGTAGTTTTAATTGTTTCTTGGGCATATTTTTTATATGCTTGGGGCGCATAAATTTTTAAGCAGTAGTTTTAATTGCAGGAGTAAATATGCAACTACTGATGCCGCTAGTAGCTTTAATATTGTCAATTTTTGCGATCTGCGTCATGAGTTACGTAGCCTTAGCAACGGCTATTGGGCCATGGATCGACCCCACGCTAGTACTATGCGCGACCATTTTAATTAGATTTATTTTTCGACAAACCACAGCTAGCTCTAATAATATTGCTTTAGCGGTGATCGCTAGCTCTACCGGTGGTATTTTAGCCACCGCGCTGGGATTTTCTTTTCCGACTTTATATTTTTTAGATCCGATCACTTTTAAAGCTTGGATGCGTGATCCGCTTTATTTTTCACTGGTGGTCAGCTCACTTTGCTTAGCTGGAGGCTTGTTCGGTTTTTGGATCGCCAATGTGATTGAACGTAAATTATTAATCGAGCAGCGCTTATTATTTCCAGTAGGGTTCCTAGTTAGTCGCATGATCGCAGCGCAAAATCAAGTGCAAAAAGCTAAAGAGCTGGGCGTTGGTTTAATGGTTACTTTTGCTTTCTGTGCACTGCAGAAATTTACGATCTTAATTCCTAAATTTATAATTTTGTTACGTTCTTTTAGTATCGGTTTATTTACTATACCACAACTTAGATTTGATTTGATGCCGCTCAGCTGGGCAGTTGGTTTTGTGACTGGACATGTAGTGGCTATCCCATTGTTAGTTGGAGCGGTTACCAAGTTAGTAGTAACTGATTTTTTGGGGGCCCAGTTTTTTCCACATGTTTCTACCGAAGCTTTTACACTGGCTTTTTGTAGTGGCATGGTATTAGTTAGCACGGTTATGAGCGTAATTAAAGCGCCAATCTCGCTATGGCAAAATTTGGTTGCTAGATTTACACGTAAAGATCTTTTAGTAGATCGTAATTTAGAACAAGAGTTATTGGGTAATATTAATTTTAATAGATTTAAATTTCCCAGTGTGATTTTAGTTTTTTTAATTACCTGCGGTTTCTTAACTTATTTTAAGTTTTCATTTATGGCCCAGATCTACTTATTAGTTTTAGGTTTTATCGCAACTTATCAAATTGCTAATATCGCAGGTAAAATTGGTTTAGCCTATCTGGGGCGTTTTGCCACTTTTGTGATGGTACCAGCACTGTTTTTATTCGACCTTAATCGTGTGCAAATAACTATGCTTTGTACGTTTGTAGAAATTTCCGGTGGCGTAGCGGCAGATATTTTATTTGGGCGTAAAATTGCCCAATTAAATAACCTGTCATCCAGCAAAGTACGCGCCTATCAGTTATATGGTTTAATTATCAGCTGTTTGATCGCTGGGATTATTTTTTGGGCCTTAGGCCATCAATTTAGATTTGGTTCGCTAGAGTTGTTTGCACAACGTGCGCAAGCTCGCGCCCTCTTAATTAATATTGGCAGCTTTAATACCGTAGTTATGTTGCTAGGAGTGCTCTTTGGCGGAATTTTACACTATTTTGACCGTAATCCTATGATAGTATTGGGAGGTCTGCTTATGCCCCTAAGCATGTCCCTAGGGATCATCACTGGTGGTTTATTCGCCAGATTCACTAAAAACCAAGAACAATGGTTTCCTTTCTGGTCTGGCGTATTCGCTGCCCAATCGCTCTGGATGGCGCTTAGCGCGTTGTTGTAGTCTCTAATTTAAACTTTAATTTATTCTAAGTTCAGATACATGTGGGAAAAATCGCTAACATTTTGAGCCAGGGGGGCTTTTGCAAAATGGGGCGTTATAGTTTAATTTTAAAATTAATATTGGGTTGTTTTCAGGTATAAGCTGAGATGTTTAACCTGAGTGCCTAAGTCATAAATGGGAGTTTATATATCTATAAATGGAGAGTAAGTAGCATGTCTATTCTAAATAAATTAACTAAATTGCCACAAGTGCAGTCTAATTTTACTAAATCCAGAGATTTAGCTAACGATTTAAATATAAATTTTTTTAACCAAACTAATGGAGCTTTTATGTTAAATATTACCAAGTTTAAACAAATTATTTCGCCAGTATTATTACTGGCTAGTATCGCGTTATTCAATCATAGCCCATTAGCGGCCGCAGCCGACGGACCAGTTGATGCTGCAGTAACACTACGACCTGTCGATGAAGCTTTGTTAGCTGCAGCTTGGGTTGGAGATGCTGATGCTGTCCCCGCAGCTTTAGCTGCTGGTGCTGATGTGAATGCTAGAGACAATGCTGACAGGACAGCATTGATCTGGATAGCCTTTGATGGCCATACAGCAGTTGTAGCGCAATTATTAGCAGCTGGTGCTGATGTGAATGCTAGAGACAATAATAATAGCTGGACAGCATTGATAGCAGCAACGGCAGCAGCAACTCATAATGGCCATACTGCAATTGTAGCGCAATTATTAGCAGCTGGTGCGGAAATCCCCGCATATTTACAAACTCATGCTGCCATTCTAGCCCAATCAGAAATATTACGTACACGCTCACCATTTCAACGAGCATTAACATCTTCATATCCCAATAAATATATGAGTGTGCAAACGATTACATTAGCAGATATTAGTGAGTTTATTGCTGAGCACAGCGATAATGTTGATGTGTATATTGGTAACCCAGCTGATCGCATGACGCTTCTAATGCTAGTTGCGGCTAAATCAAGCAGCCCGGATACACCAGAAATGATCCGGTTACTTTGTGCTGCTGGCGCTAATGCTAATTGCCAAGATCATGCTGGCAACACTGCTTTGCACTATGTTTTTAAATCACAATGGGATTTTATACGCCCGACAACCATAGAGCTCTATCGTAACTGGGATTTAATTCGCGAGATTGTCGTAGCCTTAAAAGCATGCGGCGCTGATATTAGCATCTTAAATTATACCGATACCAATATTTTAACACACCCAGAACATTATGGTTGGCTAGCAGCAGAGCTGGGCGATTCTGTTTATATGCTCGCCACGGCAACTTTTTTACCATATACATCTGGCCAGCCTAGACTACCTGGCAGCTTTGCACCACGTGATATTATCGGCTTAGTTTGTCCTGATCCCGAAATGGCAATCTGGTATCAAAATAACCCAAGGCCGTCGGAAGTTGTTAGTCATACTGGTGGTGCAATTGAAGCAAAAAATACTGAGGCAAGCTGAAATCAGTCATGAATCTGGCGATAATGCTGTTAAATTTGACCAACTAGCCTCTTGATATAGCGCAAATCTGTAAAATTATTCAGATTATTGACTTTGATTAAAACACTAATTTAGACTGTAGTTAAAGTAATAATTTTATTTAGCATGAAATTGTCGGCAAGATTATATTTAGTAATTTATTGGAGGGTTTATACTGATATGAAAAAATTAATATTAGTGGGTGTGATTTTTTGCAGTGTACTAAATTTGACGGCGGCGGAAGTTGCTGTAAGGTCTAAATGGTTTAGAGGCATGATTGAAGCTATGCAACATGATGAAGAAATGGCGATCCGTCAGGTAAATCATTTTATATACTACACTCTTCAAGAGTTACAGGATGCTCCGGCAGGGGCTCAAGTTGTATATGGTCTTAGTCGTGGAACGCCGATCCCAAATGACTATCGTGATTTAATGGTTATAGCTGATAATAGCGGGAAGCATGTATTTGCAGCGCACATCAGAGATCATATATTGCCACAACTAGAACCTGGCGCTGTAGTTTTAGCTCCAAAAAAAACATAATAATTTAATATTTTATAATTTTTGGGTGGCCTGTTGTACCAAACAAGCTTCGATAAAGGGCATCAGGTCACCATCTAAAACAGCATCTGGTTGCGCAGACTCTAGATCAGTTCTGTGATCTTTCACCATTTTATAGGGGTGTAATACATAAGAACGAATTTGCGAGCCCCATTCGATTTTCTTTTTCTCAACGCCCGATAACTTTTCTTCTTGCTCAGATTTTTGCTTTTCGACTAACTTAGCCATTAACATCTTCATAGCCACGTCTTTATTTTGATTTTGAGAACGTTCATTTTGACATTGCACGACTATATTAGTTGGTAAATGTGTGATTCGAACGGCAGAGTCAGTTTTATTAACGTGTTGACCGCCTGCACCACCCGCACGATAGGTATCGATGCGTAATTCTTTTGGATCAATTACAATTTCAACGTCTGGTACTTCTGGAGTAACATGTACGCCGCAGAAAGAAGTGTGCCGACGCTGATTAGAATCAAAAGGCGAGATACGCACTAAACGATGAATCCCATGTTCAGTTTTAAAGATCCCAAAAGCGTTTTGTCCTCTAATATAAAGTGTGGCTCCTTTGATGCCCGCTTCTTCTCCGGGTATGTGGTCTAAAATTTGCACCGCAAAGTTTTCTTGCTCGCAGAACCGTAAATACATGCGTAACACTATATTAGTCCAATCTTGGGACTCGGTACCGCCAGCACCGGCGTTAATACTAACAAAACAGTTCGAACTATCTTCGGGTTTATTTAATAAAACTTGAATCTTAAATTTGTTTACGTCTTTAATTAATCTGGATATGCCATGAGAGATTTTTACCAATTCTGAATTATCATCGGCGAATAAATCTAAGAGCTCGGGCGTCTCTTGGTAATTTTCGAGTATATTATGATAATTCTCTTGCTGGTTTTTAAGCCCCTGAAGTTTTTTGGCTAGCTCAGTTTGTTTCCAGAAGTCTGGTTGTTGACTAACTTCTACCAGTTTGGCAATTTCCTGGTCCATATGATTACTAAGCCAGTAGTGCTTAAGTAACAGAATGTCAGGCTCTAAATTTTTCAGGCGTTCTTTTAAATCATCAATTAGCATTTATTTTTACCCAATTTTATTTAGCGCTAGATTAAAGATCCAGGGCTAACCCTTAAGTTTCTACCTATGGCAAGTAATATTTAATTTTTTTAATATAATAGTAATTATAGCGTTTAATTTAATTTTTTTTAAAATTTTTAAACTTTTGAGCCAGTGTATACCAAAAATAGCGAAATTTTCATGCCTAAAAAATTATCTGAGTTACCCATAGCACAATCGCATGGCAAGTTGTTTATATTGGCCGGTTCTTCTGGAGCTGGCAAAACGACATTAGCTCATGCGATTATTACTAAGCTTAAAGATACATATAGCTATGATATTAGCCGAGTAGTGACTTACACCACCAAACGCCCCAGAATTGGCGAACTATCAGCGCAAGATTATCATTATATAGGCGAAATGGAGTTTAAAGCCAAAATCGCGCAAAATTTCTTCTTAGAATGGAGTTGCACTTATGGGGCATATTATGGATCCGCAAGAGATATTTTAGCTAAATTAAAGCTTGGTAGCTCTTTAATATTAATTGTAGACCAGGCTGGGGTATCCGCAATCTATAATTTTATACAAGAAATTTGTAACTCTAAAGATCAGGCGATTTTAAAAAACTCATTAATATATATTTGGATCGAAACTAATTTGGTGACTTTAGAGCAACGTTTAAGAACCAGATCAACGGAGTCCGAAGTTGATTTGCAGCAGAGACTTAGTTTGGCACAACAAGAAATCTTAATTAAACGTGAAAAACTCAGCCATATTTTTAATTATTCTTTATTAAATGAAAATTCTTTAAAACAAGCAATAGCTGATCTAGAGCAGATATTCAAGCGCGAATTGGCACTTAAGTAGCTATTTGATTGATGTTTGAAAGAATTTTTTAAAAATAAGTTTGACATGCTGAAAGTATCCATTATAATTTAGGACATATTGAAAGTTCAAATTAGTTCTTTGAAATGCACAGGGAATCAAAATTTAAAAAGATTCCCGGAAACCTAAATACAATTCTTTGTGAAATTTTTGTGACGAAGAGTTTGATCCTGGCTCAGAATGAACGCTGGCGGCGTGCTTAACACATGCAAGTCGAGCGAGAAAGTTCCTTCGGGAATGAGTACAGCGGCGGACGGGTGAGTAATGCGTGAGAATCTGCCCTCTAATGAAGGATACCCCCGAGAAATCGGGTCCAATACTGCATACGTCCCTTCGGGGAGAAAGGTGGCTTAATTGCTGCCGTTAGAGGATGAGCTCGCGTGCTATTAGCTAGTTGGTGGGGTAAAGGCCTACCAAGGCAATGATGGCTAGCCGGCCTGAGAGGGTGTACGGCCACACTGGAACTTAGACACGGTCCAGACTCCTACGGGAGGCAGCAGTGGGGAATATTGCGCAATGGGCGAAAGCCTGACGCAGCGACGCCGCGTGGAGGATGAAGGTCTTCGGATTGTAAACTTCTGTTAAGTGGGAAAAAAGACTCGTTTTTAATAGAGACGAGGGATGATTGTACCATTAGAGAAAGCACTGGCTAACTTCGTGCCAGCAGCCGCGGTAATACGAAGGGTGCGAGCGTTATTCGGAATCACTAGGGCGTAAAGGGTGTGTAGGCGGTGTATTAAGTCTATTGTTAAATTCCTCGGCCTAACTGAGGACTCGCGATGGATACTGGTATGCTGGAGGTTGGAAGAGAGGAGTGGAATTCTCGGAGTAGCGGTAAAATGCGTAGATCTCGAGAGGAACACCAATTGCGAAGGCAGCTCCTTGGTCCATACCTGACGCTGAAACACGAAAGCGTGGGGAGCAAACAGGATTAGATACCCTGGTAGTCCACGCCGTAAACGATGATCACTAGATGTCGGGTCTGCTTCTGCGGGCTCGGTGTCGTAGCTAACGCGATAAGTGATCCGCCTGGGAACTACGGTCGCAAGATTAAAACTCAAAGGAATTGACGGGGGTCCGCACAAGCGGTGGAACATGTGGTTTAATTCGTCGCTACGCGAGGAACCTTACCTAGGTTTGACATGCTTTTGACAACCGTGGAAACACGGTCTTCCAGGCTTGCTTGGACAATTGCACAGGTGCTGCATGGCTGTCGTCAGCTCGTGTCGTGAGATGTTGGGTTAAGTCCTTTAACGAGCGCAACTCCTGTCGTTAGTTGCTACCCTGTAAAGGGGCACTCTAACGAGACTGCCTGGGAAACCAGGAGGAAGGTGGGAACGACGTCAAGTCATCATGGCCTTTATGCCTAGGGCTACACACGTGTTACAATGGCTAATACAGAGGGTTGCAAATCCGCAAGGAGGAGCTAATCCCAGAAAGTTAGTCTAAGTTCGGATTGGGGTCTGCAACTCGACCCCATGAAGTTGAAATCGCTAGTAATCGCGTATCAGCAACGACGCGGTGAATACGTTCTCGGACCTTGTACACACTGCCCGTCACAGCACGAGAATTGTCTGCACCCGAAGTCATCTTAGCTAACCCGTAA
>CANKEI010000005.1:0-2500 GCA_947481115.1 bacterium | reverse complement strand
TTGATTGATATCAGGTACTTCGACTAAGCCGTGGGCTGCCATTTCGAAAAAGCCGATTTCATTAACTGGACCAAAGCGATTTTTTACCGAACGTAAAATTCTGGTTTGCCAACTATCTTCACTTTGTAAATAAAAAACGGCATCTACGACATGCTCTAACGTTTTTGGACCAGCAATTTGCCCTTCTTTGGTGACATGCGCTGTAATAATAATGGCGATATTTTTTTCTTTAGCAACGCGCATTAAAAGATGCGCAGCTTCACGAATTTGTGAAACGCTGCCTGAAGATTGCGGTTGTTCTGAAGAATAACAATTTTGAATAGAATCTAAAATGGCAATATCAGGCTTATATTTTTCGATAGTGCTGACAATTGTTTCCAAGCAACCAATATCAGAAAAAAGTAATTTTTGATCTTGTTGCTTAGCTAAACGTGTCGAACGTAATTTAATTTGTTCAGCAGATTCTTCGGTAGAAAAATAAACTACGGTCTGATTGCTACTTAATTGTTGAGCGATTTGTAATAGTAGTGTCGATTTACCGATACCAGGGTCACCAGTTAAAATAATGAGCGAACCTGGTACGATGCCGCCACCTAAGACTCTATCCCACTCGTTAAAATTTGATAAAAATCGTGGTTTGGGTGTTGCAGAGATTTGCGCTAAAGTTTTTAATTCCGCAGGGGCAGTTTTACTACGCGTAAGGCTAGCAGTTGGTGAAGCTTGAATGAGTTCAATACAGTTCCACTCACGACATTGTGGACAACTACCTTGCCATTTAGGCAAAATAAAATCACAATGTGCACAGCGATAAGTTTGTTTAAATGCGCTCATAATTATAAGCAGGAGAACGATCAATTACAAAACAACTGCGGCAACGAGCTTGATAAAACTCTTCTGCGCCAACTAAAATTACTGGATCATTATATTTAGCCGGCTGATTATTAATTAATCGTTGTGTGAAATGCGCATTGTCACCACATTTGATGCAGACTGCTTTTAGTTTAGTAGAGCTATCTGCAATCGCCATTAATAATGGAATGCTGCCAAATGGAACCCCTCTAAAATCTAGATCTAGCCCTGCTGCAATTACGCGTTTGCCGCGATTAACTAAAGTATGAATTGTATTTACGATTTCATTAGAAAAAAATTGGACCTCATCGATACCAATCACGCTAACATCATCATCGACTAATTCCAAAATTTCAGTAGCGCTGCTAAGTGCAAAAGCTTTGAGTTTGTTGCCATTGTGAGACACGATATAGTCAATAGTTTTACGGTTATCTAGGCTGTGTTTAAACACCAAGACTTTTTGTTGGGCAATTTCAGCACGACGCAAACGTCTAATTAATTCTTCTGATTTGCCGGAAAACATTGAACCGCAAACTACTTCTAAATGGCCCATTTTGGCTTTTTGGTCAGTCATGATACTTCTTTTAGTTTGTGAAATAAAACTACAATAATTTTTGTGAATTATATTTTAATAGATCTTTATAGCTTAGCCAGATTCTAGCTTGGTAGCAATTTTTATCATACAAATTTAAAAACTGAAAAACTTATATTTTAAAATCTAATCGCTGTAGGTTGACGCTTAAATTTTAGCGGTGTATTACTCTATAAAAATAGAGCTGAGATAATCAGATTAAAAAAAGTTATTAAAATAATTAGTGAACTTGTGTTAGAAAAAAAAATATCAAAAAATCTATTGAAAATTAAAATTAACGTAAATTTACTTGGGGTATATTTATACTTATTTAGTACAACAGCGATTTTTGCAGCGCATAATAACTTTATAGCTGATAATAGTAAACATATTATCCAAGGGACATTTTCAACGCCAACTAATGTTACTGGTCAAAATGTATTTACATTACCGGTAAATGTTACTACAGCACAAGCACCAATTATAACTTTGTCGAATAATATTAATAGCGGCATCATTATGAGGGTCATTTGGATTTGTACTTCTTCTGTTACAGCTGCTGTAACTACAGTATTCAATGTAATTAAAAATGGCGTGCTTTTCGGAAATACTAATTTCAATTGGTATAATTCATATTTTATTACTGCGCAATTATCTAAGGCAAGTTTGAATACGACAGCTTCTGGAATAACTCAGGGCACACAAGTGCTTTCATTTTTTACGGCTGGCAATAGTTCGAATAATTTAATGTTACTAAATAATGATGTTATTTTATTGGCTCCAGGTGAAATAATGACGCTTGCAGCTAGTACAATTTCAGGTAAAGCAGTTGTTGATGTTAGTTTAACCTGGCAAGAATTTAGGTTATCAAATAATAATTAAAGTTAATTTAAATTTTTTTAAAAAATTAATCTGGGTTCTTGTATTTGACAACCTAAACTAAACATGTAAGTTTTAATACCGCAATTTTAGATTTAATAATTGGTTAAAACTTGCGAGTAGTAGTGAAGCAACTTAACAAGCTGGTAATTACAGTTTCGAATTCTTTTATATTTTTTACTTTTTTAATATTTGCTTGTT
>CANKEI010000004.1 GCA_947481115.1 bacterium | reverse complement strand
TTGAATAAACTCTGCTGCGCGTTGCTGCGCTTGAATCGTGATCCCAATCGCTTCATAAATCTGACCAATCTCCCATTGATCTTTAATTCGGCGCAGCTCGGCAATCTGCTGTGAAATATCTAGTATTTTTAGATCACTAGAAATACTAGAACACACTGATGGCCCAACAAGTTTAGCAGAGCTAATTTCACTAGAGTTACTCGAATTTTTATTAACTAAATTACTTAAAAAACCAAACACTCTTGCTAGCAAAAATCTAGACTCAAAATAGCCACGATAACTATCAGGATTAATCGCAAAAATCTGGCCATTTTGGGCTATAATACCAGCTAAATAATTTAATAAATTTTGACACTCGAGATTATTAAAAAAGTGGTAAAATTCGAAACCCTTAATCGCTTCACCCAGATATACAATCTTATCAATACCCAACTGCAGAGCCAAATCAGCATCGGGCTCTAATGCCTGGTGCACCCAGACAGCTCGCTGTTGATTAGTATGGGGCACAAATAGCGTCGTCGAACCATCAAGGTTCAGGACTAAGACGGTACCCGGCTCGGTAATTCCCGAAAAATAATAATACGAGCTTTCTTGCGTAAACTTAGCTGCTTCGCGTTCTAACGCACCAAATAAGACAATTGCACCAGTAAAACCGGGGAAATCAGCTTGCACTTGCGCGACCAGTTTTTTACGACGCTCCAAATATCTTTTAGTGCCAATGGCTTTGGGTGTTAAAATATTAGTTAAATTTGAGTTTTGCAACACGATATATTCTTTCTTTTAGATAGATTTTTTTATAGCGCTAATACAATAATCTATTTCCCGCTCGCCCCGATGCAAGCCCAGCGTAGCTTCTTAGCAAAGTCTGGGGCACAGTCAAGGGGTTTTGCTAGAAGTTTTTATTAAAACGGGCGCCGTTCTGATAAAGCTTTATACAAAGTCACGCGATCCATATACTCAATAGTCGAACCTACTGGCACGCCGCGTGCTAAACAAGTTATTTTTACTGGCAAATTTTTCAATTTATCGGCGATATAAGCCGAAGTAACTTCACCTTCAGGGGTCTGACTAATCGCTAAGACAATTTCAGCACCTTGAGCAACCCGCTGAACCAGCTGTGTAATTTTCAAATCGCTCGGGCTAATCCCTTCTAACGGACAAATTAAGCCACCTAGTACGTGATAAACACCCTGATAACCCTGCGTCCGCTCTAAAGCTAAAAGATCCTGCCAGGAAGCTATTACACAGATCACGCCCTGATCACGTCTAGGATTAGCACAATAGCCACAACTTTGGGTTTTTTCGCGCCAAGCAAAGCAAGTATCGCAGGCCGCAATATTACGCTTAACTTCTTTCAATGCCCGACAGAACTGTTCAATTTTAGCATCATCTGCTTCTAAGAAAAAATTAGCTACACGATATAGATTTTTAGAAGCTAAGTAGGGCACCTGCTGTAACAAGCGCAAAAGATTTTCTAATGACGGCAAATTACTCATAATACCCTACTCGCTAAACTAAATAATTATACTGTTCGTTTTGCAAAAAACGTTCTATAAATCGTAGTTGTTAAAATATCTAAGCTTGCACTGACTAAGAAATATAATACTAAGCCAGCTGAAAAGCCAGACATAAAGAAACAGAACACCAGTCCAATCATAATTCCAATTAAACGCTGCTTAGGATCACTAGATTTACTACTAGACGAGTACATAATCGTCGCTGCACATAGCAATAGGGGCAAAATATAATATGGATCCTGCGCTGTTAAGTTCGGAATCCACAAAAATGGTGCTTGATATAGCTCAATTGAATTGGACAACACGCCACGTAACGAAATAAAAATCGGAAATTGCAATAACATCGGCAAACAACCAATAATCCCACCTGGCATACTATGCTTACGCATCAGTTCATTTTGCGCTTCTAGCAATGCATCACGATCGTCACTATATTTTTGCTGAATATATTTTAACTTCTTTTGATACTCCAGTTCTTGCTTAGGTGACTGCTTAGCCCGTTCAGCACGCAAACTTAATGGCAACATTAATAATTTTAATAACAAAGTTAAAAGTATAATCGCCAAACCATAACTATGCGTATATTTATCTAAGAAATTTAGAATATTAAAAAACAACTTAGTTAACGGTGCCAGCATGCCATATTCTAAAACTTGTTCTAATATAGGCTCAACTGCGGCAATTGTACTTACTTTTTTAGGCCCTAAATAAAATTCCAGCCTAAATTTAGTAGCTTGATCTAATACCTGATCTAAAGCCCGCGTTTCTAAAATGGCGGTCGCACTAGCTAAGCCGACAAAGTTATAAAATCCACGCTGTGTGAAATGATTTAAATCACGTACCATTGCCGTAATAAAGTAATGCGTCTCAGCACCAAAAGTGCTTGGATTAGCCCAATAGCTGCCGGCTAATTTATCACGATCGCGTTTTTGAATTGCCCCACGATAATTAAATACACCCTTAACAATATCGCGCTGATCAGTAGTTTGTGGTGCTGGCACAAACAAACGCAAACGCATTGGCTCTAATTTATTATTATTATTCTTACTATGTTTGGAATTGTTTTTACTTAAATTATTATTTAATTCTAAGCTAATCTCTAAATCTAAGCGACATAAGCGCTTATACACATAAAATTTCTTAGTAACCGTACCTGTTGCAAAATCAGCTTGATAAGTTAGCGTCTCAAAAACATCTTTAGCATCGCAAACTGCTACTTTAGCACTACTATTATCGCTATTAGCCTGATTAACTAAATTCTGATCATGTGACACTAAACGATAGTTGTAGGGGGTCTTATTTTCGAAAGCCAACAAAAAGCAGCGATCTTCACGCGCCTGTGCTTTAACTACATCAAGCCAAACTGCTTGATCTGCTTGACCATTGATATCATGTTTTAATTCAGCAGACTCAAGTGCCGCGCCTTCACTAGAGAAGCTATAACGGGCAAACTCAGTTTCTATCGCAGTTTTAACTACTGGAACTACCGGTTCATCATCGATAAAATCGACTTCAAACTTCAAACGTCGATGAACATCTTTCATTAAATCTTGATCGTCTGCCGTAGGTGCGATATGATCAGTACCAGATTGAATTTGTGAACTATCGAGCTTATTTTTATCAATATTAAAAAATTGTCTTAACAATAAGACCGTAGTAATAGATAATAATAGGGGAATTAACAAATTCCTGAAATTCATAGTGTTTAAACCTTTAACTTACAGTGCCACGTTATTAATTTGTTTAAAAAAGTAACAAATTTAGTATCTTGTGGTATTGATATTATAAAATAGCCATACAATAATATAGTATAACTGATAATCTAAAAAATTGGATCGAAAACCGCAAACTAAAGGAGATATTTTATGAGAATGGAAAAACGCAAGTTCAGAATTGGTGAATTGGCCGGCAAAATTGGTGTCGAACAGTTCGTAATTCGCTTCTGGGAAAAAGAGTTTGGCATCAAACCAGCTCGTTCTCAAGGAGGACAACGCTTCTATCAAGAAAAAGAGCTAAAGCGCTTTGAACTAATTAAAGATCTTTTGTATCGTAAAAAGTTTACAATTGCTGGCGCAAAGTTAGAGTTGAAAAAACGTCGTGATAACGCTGAGTTTATTATTCCGTCTAAAACAACTACTTTTGAATCAGAAATTAATAAATTAGCCAAAACTACTGATAATAAAGAAATTTTGGAACAATTTATTGAACTTAAAGATAAGCTTGCTAAATTAAAAGAGTTATTATAAAACCAAATAAATTTATTAGTTTTTATAATTTACTAGTTTTCTAATTTATTGGTTTAAGAATTTACTAGCTATGGGAAATTGCAAACATGTACCTCAAGAAGGCACACATTCATTTTATGGGCATCGGCGGCATTGGTATGAGTGGAATCGCTAAGATTCTTAAATATCAAGGCTATACGATCTCTGGTTGCGATTTAAGCTCAGATCAACAAAGCGTACAAGAACTAATCGATATTGGTTGTCAAATTGGCACACAGCATTGTTCGGCAATTTGTACAGATAGCAGCATTGAAATCCTAGTATATTCTTCCGCCATTAAATCTGATAATCCAGAGATTTTAGCTGCGCAAGCACGAAATATTCCAATTATACCGCGGGCAGTCATGCTAGCTGAATTAATGCGCACCAAGTACGGCATCTCAATCACAGGCGCTCATGGTAAAACTACCACGACCTCTATGGTTTCCCAGGTTTTAATCGAGGCTGGCATGAACCCAACGGTGATTATTGGCGGCCATCTAAAAAGCATTTCTACCAACGCTCAACTGGGCGCTGGTGACTTTTTGGTGGCCGAAGCCGACGAAAGTGATCGCTCACTTTTACATTTACAAAGCACTATTGCAGTGGTCACTAATATAGATCTCGAACATTTAGAAACTTATAAAGATCTAGACGATATCAAAGATACGTTTAAGCAATTTCTTAACAATCTCCCATTTTATGGCAAAGCAATTGTTTGTATCGATGACGCTAATATCCGTTCTATTTTACCATTACCACTGGTACGTACCCTACGTTATGGCACGACTCCAGATGCTGATATTTATGCTACTGAGATTAAACTAGAAACAGCCCATTCGGCTTGTATCGTTTGGAAAAAAGATCTAAAACTGGGGAATATAAAACTAGGCGAATTACAAGTAAACATGCCCGGCAGGCACAACATTCTAAACGCCCTAGCTGCCGTAACCGTTGCACTCGATCTCGATATTAAGTTTAATATTATCGCTAACGCCCTTAAAAACTTTAAGGGTATTCAACGTAGATTTTCTTACCACGGTAACTTTAGAGGCGCCGAAGTTTTTGACGACTATGGGCATCATCCCAATGAGATCATGAATACTTTACTAGTCGCTCGCAAACGCGCTAAAAATAAGCTACACGTAGTTTTTCAGCCGCATAGATACACACGCACAGATAAACTTTGGCAGCAATTTATTGATACATTTGTGAATTATCCGGTCGATAATTTGATTATTACTGATATTTATCCCGCAAGCGAAGCGCCGATCCCAAATGTTACCGGCGCTCGATTAGTTTCAGAATTGCAAATAGCTAACCCTAAATTACAGGTTACCTATTTACCGATCGATCAAGACTTTAACACTATTATTAACCAGCTCAAAGACCAAGTCGCCCCGGATGATTTAATTTTACTTCTCGGTGCCGGCCAGGTTAATAAAATCGCTAAAATCCTGACTTAAAAAATCAAACTCAATATACTCCATGTGGTAATTGGTATTCACCTAAGAAACTATCTTGGCACCATTTAAAACCATAACCATCATCAGTACAACATTGACCCCCTTCGCAAAAACCAATTGCCCAATGTCTAGACGCTTTTTGATTGTCAACTTGCTTACATCGATTACCATCGTTATCACATGGGTAATCGCCCTTAGCAGCTACCAAGCTCAATGAGCTCGACAACAAAACTAAACTTAATAGTAACTTCTTCATAGAAGTACCCTCCATTAAAACACTTATAGAACCGATCGCTTTTTATTACTTATATTTACTATTTTTTATTAACGATCTACTAATTCTATTAGTAACTATAGCTTAACAGAGGGGGGGGGAGAAAGAAGAGTTTGATTATTTTTTGTTGCAAATAGCGATCTGGAGCCAAATCTTAAATTAAACTTCAAAAATAAACCTGTAAATCAAAAATATTAAGAAAACCCTTGTTTTTAGGCCATTAACTCTATTAACCTATAAATTGTTAGTAATATTTTAGCTAATAAAAATGGGTGGTAATAGTTCATGATTTTTACTCACAAGTTACAACTAGCCAGTAAAAATTTAACTAAGTGTGCAACTCTAGTTTTATTAGTTAGCTTACTAGCTATCGAGCAGCCGGCTAAAGCCTTTAGTGCTGGTGCAGCTGCTGGTGGAATTATTGGTGGATTTATAGCTTTTTTAGTACTTGGGCATTATATACACAGCAGACATGATCGAGCGCGTGGCGAGCATGACCTCGATATCGACACTGAATATGGCCCAGCTGCTAAGCGTTATATGCACTCTAAGGTTGAAGCACAGCGTGAGCATCATAATAAGCATAATAAACACCATCGAGAACAGAGTAATCACCGCGAAAAGCGCTTGTTAAGACAGAATAGATATTCTGCTAAGAATAGTAATTTAGAATAGTAAATTTTTTAGTAATTATTTTGGGTTATATTTTTTATTTTATTTATTGGAGGTCCGTATGAACAAATTATATTTATTTTCAGCACTAGTAGTGCTAAGCAGTTTATCAAGTGTAGCTAACGCTGGCCTATTAGACGTCTTTGACCCTGACACTTATCACAGCGATACTGTTTATGTAGATGAGCGTCCAGTGGTTAATCGTGACGGCCGTGATGGTTATGTCGTTGAAAAACGCTATACAACACGTCGTCACCATTTAATTCGTCCTGATACTGAAAGAGAAGAAGTAGTGGTAACACGACGTTACTAATTATTAAACTAAATTTAATATTTTTAAATTTTAGTGGGGGAAATGGAGGTTATTTTACTTATGGAGTTATCGAAAAAGCTTAAACAGCGCATATTTTTATTAGCACTAATTATCAGCAGCTCTATGAGCTCGGAAATAACAGCTAAATGGGGCGCTGGTGGTGCTTTTGTGGGTGGATTAGCGTTGGGTGGCTTAGCAGCTGCAGCGATTAATAATTCTGACCATACTACCGTAGTTTATAGCACTGGTTATTATGATCCATACGGTTACTATGACTATGGCTATAGTAGCCCTTATTGGGAACCATACCCAGTCGCCTATGATGGTTATTATGGTGGCTATGATGGTTATGGCCCAGCCTGGAATAATTATGCCTATGGCTGGCGCCGTAGCAGTGGCTATCGCCGTAGACACCATATGCGACAGCATCATGCACACCATCATTATTACCGTAATGGGCGTGGATATAGATAATTATAAAAACCGTAATTTAAAAACGAGCTTAAAACATAATTTGGTTTATTAGTTAATTAATTTTTGGGAGATACTAGTATGAAAAAAAGTTTAAGCTTATTAACGATAGTTGCGATTAGCATGGCTAGTTTAGCGATCTCGGAAATTAAAGCTGGTGGGGCTGGTTGGGGTATCGCTGGTGGCTTAATTGGCGCCTCGGTAATCGCCAGTGCTGCTAGTAGGGATCGTGGCGATCGAGTTTATGTCACCAATAATTACCCAGCTAGTCCAGAAGTAGTTTATGATGCTAATGGATCACCAATGATCTATAATGGGCAACAATTTGTTTATCTGCAAGATAATAGCCCAAGAGGTAATCGCAGAAATAGACGTCGCGGAGAACGTGCTATACAACGTAATTTACACGAAGTCGAAGATATAGAAACTGCTGAAACATATGAATAACTTTTTAAATTTATGGGTCTTAATTGCCGTAAGTGTAAGTATAATTAGCCTATCAGTGGCGCAAGATATACTAGCAGATACTTATACACGTTACAGTATGCGTAATAGAGCTAATATGCGACGTCAATTACCAGCTAGAACTTACGATTACGACTCGGTCTATTAATTTAAAAATCGAGTAATAGAAATAGCTGGAGTATGAGACTAACTCATATTCCAGCTATTTTGTTTTCTAAAAAATTTAAAATTATTTAGAACTTAAAATTACTCAGCTGTGTTATCTGAATCTACTTCAGGCGCACTAACTTCAACCGATTCAATTGCCTGAACCGCTTTAGATGCTTGTGCCAATTGTTCAGCTACAGCAGACTTATTACGTCCAATTTCAGCACGAGCCATTTTTTGCTCTCTAGTCTGAATATCTTCTGCAATTCTAGCTGCTTTACCAACACGATCACGCACATAGAACAATTTAGCACGACGAACTTTACCCTTGCGAATAAATTCAATTGAGCTAATTACTGGTGCATAATATGGAAAAATACGTTCAATAAAAATGTTATTTGCGCCTAATTTACGTACTGTAAATGTAGAAGAAATTCCATTAGTATGAATTGCGATCACGTCACCTTGGAAAACCTGAATGCGTTCTTTATCGCCTTCTAAGATTCTCACTGACACTGCAATAGTGTCACCAGCGGCAAAATCTGGAAAATTACGCTGTTCAGCGATGCCCAGAGTATTAATAGTTTCTTTAGTATATTTACTTGCTCTCATGTGAGCAGCCCTCTTCGACCGGAAAATTTTTATAAAGCTAGCTTAATAAGTGTTAAATATAACCAAAAATGGCCATTTTGCCAAATATAATTAATTAAGTAAGAATTATTCTCACATCTAAACTCTAATTTTAGCTAAGTTTTGAGCCTGACTTTTCGGCTGTAAACCTAGCCAGCGATCTAAAACTATCGCCGTTGCAGATCTAACTGACAGGTGATTAAAATCACTAAAACCAACTATGGGGCCCAAAATAAAATCTGAACGCTCTAGTAATCCAGAGCTTAGGCCGCCAGCTGTACCAAACATTAGTAATACTGGTGCAGCACTTTGCCAGACCAACTCTTGATCAAAATAGCTAATTCTTTTAGCTAAGTAACTGGCTCTAGCTGAAGTGCTCACTAGGACTGGTGCAACTTGCTCTTGTACATAAATATCTTGCAATACTTCTTCTAGACTAGCTTTTAGTTTAATTTTACTGACCGCAATATGTCTGTGAATATTATGCTTAATCCCACTGCTGCCATTCCAAAAATCTAAGAGTGTCTGCACGATTCTTTGCTGGTCTACCAATGGCGTCACGATATAGTAGTTTTTAATCCCATAAGTTGCTGCTGATCGCGCAACATCATGTAAATCGAGTGACGTTACCGAACTAGTTCCAGCTTGGCCATCTTTTAGCACCACCTGATCATGCATTAAAACTACATAGTGATTAGGAATATATTTCTTAGCCAGCTGTTTTTGTGTTTCAGAAAGTTCGCAAGATCTTAACCAGCTGAAATTATGCTTAACTGTGCGCTCAGCAGCTTGCTCAGTCCGCCAATTATCAATTGCGGCATGATTACCAGATCGTAGGACAGCCGGCACTTCTAAATCATGCCAGACTACTGGCGCCGTATATTCAGGATATTCTACGAATGGTCCCGAAAAAGATTCTAACTCTACCGAGTCAGCTTTACCGATCACCCCGGGAATATTTCTTAGTAAAGTTTCAATCGATACCATCGCTGGCAAATCGCCACCCATTAAAACATAATCACCAATGGATAGCTCTAAATCTGCATAAACTTGCTCTACGCGAGCATCAATTCCCTCATAGCGTGCCGCTACAAAAAGTAGATGTTGCTGAGTTTGCAATTTTTGAGCCAACAGTTGTCCCATTTGTTGATCAAGCTTTTTACCTTTGGGACTCAAAAAAATTTTAAAAGCGAGACCAAATTTTTGCTCTTGCTGGACAATTGCCGCCTCAATCATCTCTGGTTTTAACAACATGCCCGAACTATGTCCAAAAGTCGGACTATCGATCCGCTGTTTGGGCTGACAAAATTGAAATAGGCTCTGCAAATCAAATTTAACCTGTTCACGCTCACGAGCCCGCCCTATTAAAGAGGTCCCCAGAAACTCCTGATACAGATTTGGAAACAATGTTAAAATCGATATTTGCATAATGCCCTAAAATACCCAATAATATATAAATTTTATATAACTAAAAATCTCATGTGATCACCAGAATCTCTAGTCACCATATGAGATTTTTCGCTAAACTTAGTCAGCTGAAATTTAAGATTTCGGCGCTAATTTACAAATTCTTTTGGCAGCATCAGATAACTGTGCACCCTGAGAAACCCAGTAAGCAATGCGCTCAGCATGAAATTGCACTAATTCATGACGTAATGGGTCATAGGTACCTAAAACTTCAATCGATTTACCATCACGTTTGCTACGTGAATCAACTGCCACCAAACGGAATACAGGAGCATGTTTTTTCCCGATCCGTGATATTCTAACTTTAACTGCCATAGCTTATTTAACCCTAATTTAAGTTTACTTAACTTTATTTAAACCAATTATTCAATTTATTTAGATTACCAGACTGTTTTAAAAGTTTAACAAATTGCTGACTTTGTTCAAATTTCTTTAACATAATCGCAATATCTGCTATTTGAACACCGGCGCCGCGAGCAATTCTTTGCACTCGACTAACGTCCAACAACTTATGATTTTGGCGCTCTTTAATGGTCATAGAGCCGATAATGGCCTGAATTTTACGAATTTCCTGCTCACCCTCTTTAATCTGCTCTGGGGTTAATTTAGCACCTAAGCCAGGCATATAGCCAATCAGCTTAGTCAATGAACCCATTTTACTCATCATGGTCATCTGATCTGCAAAATCTTGCAAACTAAATTTTCCCTGTGCCATAGAGCTTTCTAAGCGCGTTTGCTCAGCCTGACTAATTTTATCTTCGGCACGCTCAATTAAACTTTGCAAGTCGCCCATGCCTAAAATGCGTTGCGCCATACGATTTGGATAAAACTGTTCTAAATCAGCTACTTTTTCGCCTACACCTACAAAACTGACCGGTTTTTTTACCGCATAGCTAAAAGCAAAAGCTACACCACCGCGTGTCTCACTGTCTATTTTACTTAAGACTGCTGAAGTAATTCCGACCGCCTGATCAAAAGCTTGTGCGATTTTAAGCGATTCTTGACCAGTCATAGCGTCTAATACTAAGATTTTATACTTAGGGCTTAATGCTTGATCAATTTTAGTAATTTCCAGCAACATTTGGTTATCTATGTGCAACCTACCAGCAGTATCTAAAATCAAATACTCATAGCCATTAGTTTTATATTTTTGATAAATTTCTTGAGCGGCCAATACCGGTTCGGTTTGATTAGCACGGTAAAAATCAACGCCAATCTGTTTAGCTAAAATCTCTAATTGGTCAATCGCCGCTGGTCGATAAAAATCAACTGAGCCCAATAAAATTTTTCTAGACTTGCCCCGTTTTTGAGCCATTTGATTAATATAATTAGCAATTTTAGCCGCTGTGGTAGTTTTACCAGAACCCTGTAACCCTACTAACATAATTACTGACGGAATCTGAAAAGCAACTGGCGTGACTACGCCACCCATAAAAGTTTGTAATCTGTCATGCACCAACTTAGCGAATTGCTCGCCGGGCTTAAGGGTTTTTTCGAGCTTTTTACCAACGACATCCGCCTGAACCTGCTTGCTAAATTCTTGCACAATCTCATAGGGCACATCGGCCTCTAAAAGAGCGTCCCGGACTTTTTGCAAAGTCTCGTCAATATTAGCAGTCGTAATGGTTTTTTGATTCAGTAAACCAGTAAAAATACTGGAGAACTTCTGGGTTAAAAAGTCGAACATGTGGCTAGTATAACATAAAACCGGCAGCTTTTAACTGCTATTTTAAAAAAAGTTAAAATTTAAATTTATTACCAAAATCGCGCTACTAACTTAATTTATCTAACAACACGATTTTTCTGCTTAAGACCGCTTGGTATACAAATAGTATGCTACAGCCGCTGCTCCTAATAACACTGTCCCGGTCGTTACTTTAGGATATTCTTCCATCTTTTCGCTAGTTGCATTACTAACTTTTATCACTCCGTCACCAAAAAAACGAGCGCTGTGACCGACATATTCTACTGCAGCACCCGTAAACGCAATTGTTCCACCAGTTAGTACACCAGCAAACTTAACGAAGGCACTTGAGACCATCGCAATAATATTAGTAATCGGCTCTGGTTCACCATTTATGGCTATCAGATTAGTTGAGACTAAAGTAGTTGCGATTAATAGCGCTGGAAGTTTAAAAATTTGCTTAAAATTGAAAGTATTTTGCATATGAACCTCACAATTATAAAAATAAAGTTAAATATATTAGCTCTAAGCTAGTTTATATGATTTATTATCCCCTAGTATAAACAGCAGGTTTAGGGCGTCAAACGGCCTAGAAATTAGAGTTATTTTGAACCTGAAGACCCAAAATTTAGCTTAATTTGCACCTGTTTTAGCCCGCGCCTCTGCATCCAATTTTCGCAAATATGCGATTCTTTTAGTGTATGATGGCCATACTAGCCAGTAATAATCCCGGCAATATTTTTACTAAATAATTTTTGGATATAATTTTATTTTGCATAATACAATACTCCATATAACACGCCATTTCTTTATATAAAAACAACCTCGATAAATATCACTACCCCATTATAAATATCACTATCTTATTAAATTTAATTTTCTTTGCTTTCTGATGCTCCGGCACCACAATCATCTGTACGATCACTATCAGCCATTGCTAAACTAAGTTGTGCCAACATAGCTGCTCTTTGACACTCTGCTGCAGCTGCTTCAACCGCCATTAACTTACTATGGAATAGCGCCTGAATTTGCAACATCTTTGCTTGTTCTTCACCAATAAATCCGCCCACACGACAATTAACTAGAAAAATTTCTATCCGCGCCATAGCATCTTCTCCCGCTTTATTTTTCACATATAAGTCAATATTATCACAGCTTAACAACAGCCGCACTATCTCAACATTGTTGTTATCTATTGCTAATAGTAGTGCCGTTTTGCCATAAGTAATTCCTTGAGAATTTGGGTTTGCCTTTTTAGCTAATAATAATTGCACCGCAGCTATTCTATTTTCAATAACCGCCATCATCAATGGCGTAGCACCTTTATTAGTTGCTAAATTAACATCTGTGTTAGCATGATTAATTAATAAACTCACAATTTCATCATGTCCTTCACTTAAAGCTAATATTAGCGCTGTATTACCATTAACAGTTATTTTCAAATTTGGACTTGCCCCCTTAACTAACAATAATTTCACTACGTCTATTTGATTTTTAGCAGCAGCAATCATTAATGGTGCAATGCCATCATTGTTTACTAAATTAACATTGTTACTATCATGATTGATTAATAAGTTCGCAATTTCACCATGACCTTTAAATAAAACTAATAGCAGTGCCGTGTCGCCATTAATATTTTCTTGAATATTAGGATTAGCACCTTTAGCTAAAAGAAATGCTGTCGCAGATATTGATCCATTAGCCGCTGCATGCATTAATGCTGTTTCACGATTATCATTTTGCGAATTAACATCTACGCCAATATCCAATATTGCTGCAACCAATCCTATCGCGCCTGTCTCAGCAGCGCCTAACAAATAAGTACGCGCCGCTTGACTAGCTGGACCTTCAGCGATGATAAGCGCAATTATTTCTTTTTCACGTTTGGTTAATATATTTATTTTTTCTGGCAATATCGCAGCTGGACACCAAAGATTAGCCCCTGTTGTTAGGCCTAAAATTAACGTGATCAGTGCTAATTTAAGATTTAAATTTTTGGATATAGCTTGACGCTTCATAATATAACACTCCATTTCTGATATAACTGATATAACTTAATATAACCAATCAATTAAGTTTTAGGCGCTTCTGGCCCAATTTATTTATTAATAACTAATATAAGTAGTAATTATTGAAGGTCAAATGGTCTAGGAATTAGGCCTATTTTGAACCTGAAGGCCTGAGGTTTAGCATAATTTTAATTAAAAATGGGCTAAAATTAGTCCCAGGCGAGCTGGTCGCCGACTTTTAGGCCATACTTATCAGCTGTACCCTGATTTAGCTCTAGGGCATATAAAATTATAAACCTGCCCCAATTATCTTCTAGTTATGCGTATATTTTGCTCAGTGGCAACTATGAAGTTATTAGCCATATCGCTTGTGTGATTAATCAACAATTTACTGATAATATTGATTTTAGATTCAGCCTTCCAATCGTGTACGCGCAACAAAACAACGCCAAAATGCGCCGCACTATCCCGAAAAATCAGCTCGCCAAAATCTTTATCCATAGTAATTAAAATGCGCTTTTCCTGCTGTGCTAATGCTAAAACATCTACATCTCGTACACTTGGCGCGATCTCAGCTATGGCTAACGAATCATAGCCTTGCATACGTAGCCAACGGTGAACTTTTAAACTAACACATTCGTCAATCAAAAACCTCATCTCTAAGCACCCGTTATTAAAGGTACAAATTCAAAATCTTCTAAAGCATTCTGAGCAAATAGCAAACAAGCTTGAATATCTTCTCTAGTAACCCGTGGATACTCTTCTATAATCGCTTCAGGTGAAAAATTTTGCGCCAATAAACCAAGAATGTGTTGCACGGTAATCCGTGTCCCTCTGATAGTAGGCTTCCCAACCATAATTTCTGGATCAAGCACGATCCTGTTTAACAAGTTTTTCATCTGTTATCCCTCATAAGAAACTTCATGTTTTAGTAATAACTATTACTTAATTCCAAATTAACCGATCGCCAACTTGTAGTCCATATTTATCAGCTGTACCTTGATTTAGCTCTAGGGCATGCTGAATTTTATCCTGACTGGGCACAGCAGTAAGATCATGAGGCTGAATTTTAGAAATTTGGACAATTTTATGATCATGATCGATATAAATTAGATCTAGCGGAATTAAAGTATTTTTACCCCAAAAAGAGCCGATTTGGGGCGCTTTGAAAATAAACAACATACCCTGCTTCTCGGGTAAAAACTTGCGATGAGATAAACCATAAGCCTGCGTCAACTCGGTATCAGCAATCTCTACTTGTAAAGTTAATTTAACCGGCAGACTTGATTCTGGGATATTTTTAGTAGTTTTATGCGAGCTATGCTTAACTTTAGACGGGCTATGCTTGATCGAATTATAATGCGCCGGGAAAATTTTAATAGTTTTAGTTGGCACCTGCGCTAGTAAATTTAGATTAAAAATTAGCAATAAAAAAATTATGCCCGTGCCCCGCCCCTCGATTGAACTCGGGATAAACTTTCGGGACCACCGTGTCCGGCATAGCCTCTGGCGACGCCTGGAGTGGGAAAAAGAACTAAATTGCGTTTTCTGGCTATTAATTTGCATACCTACCTCACCTCATATATATTTAACTTAAATTTAAAAATTCTGATCAGCTAATTACAAGCAATTTTATGCTAAGCTGCGAAAAGTGCTATTATGTCTCGTACTCCCGAAAAAACTATTCAATATCCTAAGACGCTTTTAATTGGCGTACAAACACCATACAACCAACATTTAGACTTAGACGCTTATATTGCAGAATTTGAAAACTTAGCTAAAAGTAACGGGGTAATCGCTGAAAAAGTGATTGTAGTTAAATTACGTGAAATTAATACCGCTACTTTTTTCACAAAGGGCAAACTAGAAGAAATTAAACAGCTTTGCACAGACCTAAAAGTCGAAGAGGTGATTATCTCTGAAACTTTAAATGCGCAACAAGAGCGTAACTTAGATAGAGCCCTGGACTGTCGAATTATCGATCGTACACGTTTGATTTTAGAGATTTTCAACCGATCAGCACTCACGGCCGAAGGACAACTACAAGTCCAAGTGGCTTACCTACAGTTCTTAAAATCACGCTTGTCTGGCAAAGGGATCCACTTGTCGCAACAGCTGGGTATGATTGGTACCCGCGGTCCTGGTGAAACTGCTAAAGAACGCGAAACGCAACATATTGAAGAAATGATCCTGAAATTAAAACGTCGGATCACTAGAACACATCAGGTACGCGAAACGCAACGCAAGCAACGCTTGCGCAGCGATGAACCCTTAATTTGTATTATTGGTTATACCAACTCTGGCAAATCTACAATTTTAAATACGCTAACCAACAGCTCAGTACTAGCTGAAGATAAACTGTTCGCGACACTCGATACAACTTCCAGAGAGCTATTTATTGATCACAAGAAGATCGGGATAATTTCTGACACAGTCGGCTTTATTCAACAGTTGCCCCATAAATTAATTGAAGCGTTTAAAGCGACACTCTCAGAACTACAACATGCTGATCTATTATTGCTAGTCACTGATATCGCTGACAAAAACTGGAAGCAACATATTCAAACGGTGCTTAGTATTCTAGAAGAGCTAAAAGTTCAAGATGAAGAGATTTTATATGTATTTAACAAAGCTGATAAAGTTGCAGATATCGATAGCTTAACTACACAGATTAGTGCTTATAGTCCCTATGTAGTAGTTTCAGCTAAAACTAAAGTAGGCTTAGAGTCCTTAAGTCAAGCGTTGGCGACTTGGGTTATTAAAAAATAATCTTAAAGAAAGTTATTATGGCAGCAGTGAATTTTCAAGAATTTTTGAGTCAACAGCTAAATCCAGAACAAGCTAAAGCGGTCACAACTACTAGTGGCGTCTTGTTAATTATTGCGGGTGCCGGCTCTGGTAAAACGCGCGTAATTACCGCTCGAATTGCTAACTTAATTTTAAATGAGCAAGTTTCTGCCAACTCAATTTTAGCGCTAACTTTTACTAATAAAGCCGCCCAAGAAATGCGCGAACGGGTCACGCACTTTTTAACGCAAGAGTTACCAGAACATAATATAAATCATCCAGATCCTAGAACTATTTTACCATTTGTCGGCACATTTCATGCTTACTGTTTACAACTACTTAAGCGACACGCCCATTTACTAGAAACCCCTAATTTTACGATTCTAGATAGCGAAGATCAGGAAAAATTAATTAGCAGAATCTTAAAAACACATAATTTGCAGAAAACTTTAAATGCCCATACGGCACTTTATAGTATTTCGCAACTTAAAAACAATCCGACTAAATTTCAAGATTCACAGAATTCCAATTTAAATAATGCGCATGGATCGCAACGCTATAAATTATTACAAGAGTTATTAAAAATTTACGAAACTGAAAAAAAGATTAGCCACTGCTTAGATTTTGATGATCTATTATTAGAAACTTTAAAATTATTTAAAAATCCAGAATTTAAGCAAAATTTTCAATTTAGAATTAAACATATTTTAATCGATGAATATCAAGATACTAGTATCGTACAACACCAGCTCTTACAACAAATGGCTCTAAATTCAGCTGGTGAGATTGCCGCTGACTCAATTTGCATTGTGGGTGACGAAGATCAATCGATCTACTCTTGGCGTGGCGCTACAGTCGATAATATCGTTAATTTTAGACATGAATTCCAAGATACTAAAGTGATTAAAATCGAACAAAATTATCGCTCTGTGGCCCCAATTTTAGAAGTTGCAAATAGTGTCATTAAGCATAATCAAAATCGTAATCCGAAAAATTTATGGTCTACTAGAACAGCTCAAAATCGTGTTTTTAAAGCTACTTGTTTATCTAGTCAACGCGAAGCAGAGTTAATCACTAATATCGTACGCGACCATTACGCTAAAAACAGCTCGATCGCTGTACTTTATCGTACGCACTCACAATCACGCGCGATCGAAGAAGCATTAATCAAAAGCAACTTACCGTACCAGATTATCGGTGGCATTAGATTTTATGAACGCAAAGAAATTAAAGATTTATTAGCTTATTTAAAATTATTAGTTAATCCGTTTGATAGAATTGCACTTGAACGCATTATTAACTGCCCACCGCGCAAGCTAGGGGAAAAATTCTGGGATTTATTAATTGAAAAATGGCAAACTGAGCCGTTATTAAATTTTAAAGAGCTGATTCAATTATTATTAACTTCTGGTGAACTAACTAATCAACGCCAAACTGCGCTCGCAGATTTCTTAAGCTTATTTAACAACTTAAATAGTGCTTCACAACCTAGTAGTGCCATTGCGATTTTTGTAAATCAAATTGGCTATTATAGCTATCTGAAAGACAGCTACGAAACGCGTGAAGCTGAAGACAAAGCTAACAATATTAAAGAATTGATTCGCGCAGCAGAATTTTTTGAAAATCAAACTAGTCATAATGTGCGTGATCACCAAGTTGCTGCCCCCAAATCTGTGCTAACTTTTTTAGAAGAAATTGCACTGTTACAAGAAAAATTGCATAGTAACGACCAAGCTAAAACCCAACAAGTTGCGCTGATGACATTACACGCCGCTAAAGGCTTAGAGTTTGATACAGTGGTAATTGCTGGCCTAGAAGAAGGCTTATTGCCTAGCACGCGTTCGCTAAACGATCCAGCAGCGATCGAGGAAGAGCGCAGACTGTTTTATGTAGGAATTACCCGCGCTCGTGAACAACTGATTATCACGCATTGTCTTTATCGTTATTTATATGGCCAAACTAACGAATCCATAGAATCCCGATTCTTAAAAGAAATTCCCGCTAATTTATGGCAACTTTATGCTCAACCAGAGCATGTCATGCAATATCTGGGTGCTAATAAAACTACTATTCCAGCTAATAAAAATTATAGCTCAGAAGTTTATATACCCAAAAAGAATAATAGTCTGGCTCCTGAAACCAAAAATCTACTCACCCAAAATCCAGTGCTATTTAAACTATATACACCGGTACAACACAGTAAATTTGGGATTGGCTTAGTCCAGAAGTGTGAACAACGTGGCTCTCAGCAAATTTCCGTCACGGTAAAATTTAAATCTGGCGTCACCAAAGAAATTGATGCTAAGTTTCTAACCAAAATTTAAAATATTTTCGTGCAAAATAGACCAAATTGAAATTACTGAGATTACAATTAAAATTAACGCCAAAATAACTGCTAGCTTATTGTGTCGCATGCGCGCTAATAAGCTTTTTTGATTTATAACTACTCGACTTGCCATCTACTTACTCCTTTGTTTTAACTGAGCTAGCGTAACAGAATCAAAATATAAACCAAAAGTTTTTTTGTTAATAATAATCCAAATGCATTGCTGCACGTACTTCTTGCATCGTATTGGCTGCAATTTCACGGGCTTGATCAGTGCCAGTTTTTAAAATTTGCCAAACATGTGCTGGATCTTGGGCTAACGCTAATCTCCGTGTCCTAATCGGCTCTAAGAACTGATTTAGTTGCTCAAATAAGTACTGCTTAACTTTGACATCACCGAGACCACCACGTTGATAATGGGCTTTGAGCTCATTAATTTCAGCTGGATTAGTTCCAAAAAGATCTAAATATTCGAATACCGTATTGCCTTCTAAATTTCCTGGATCAGTCACTTTTAGATGCAGTGGATCAGTGTACATGCTCATGACTTTTTTACGCAAACTATCTATATCATCTGATAAGAAAATTGCGTTACCTAAAGTTTTGCTCATTTTATGTTGCCCATCCGTACCAGACAGTCGAGCGCTACCAGCTTTAGGCACTAGGGCCTGTGCTTCGGGAAAAACTGTACAATTATAAATTCGGTTAAAGCTGCGCACAATTTCGTTAGTCTGTTCAATCATGGGCAACTGATCTGCACCTACTGGCACGATAGTACTTTTCATGATCATAATATCGGCAGCTTGACTGACAGGATAAACAAAAAAACCAGCTGGAATACTTTCGCCAAATTTTTTCTGTTTAATTTCAGTTTTAACCGTTGGATTTCTTTGCAATCTACCAATAGTCACTAAATTTAAGAAGAATACGGTTAATTCGGCAATTTCAGGAATTTGTGATTGAATAAATATCGTTGATAATTTTGGATCGATGCCCACCGCTAAATAATCTAAAGCTACTTCAAATATATTATGTCGCACCACTTCTGGTCGATCATAGTTATCAGTCAAAGCTTGCACGTCAGCTAACATAATATATTGAGAATACTTACCCTGCAATGCTATCCTATTAGCCAGTGAACCAACATAATGACCCAAATGTAATGGCCCAGTTGGCCGATCACCAGTTAAAATTATTTGTTTAAATTGCATATGCTTAGTTTCGAGATTTTAATTATTAAGTTTTTAATTTTTCAAATAACTTTAATATATTTAATATTATCTGAGTTCTAGCCAAATAGTCCTGACTAAAATTAATTTTCTTTAGCTTACAAGAAAAATCATAAATAATAACTTACTGGTAATATATTGTTATTTATTTTTTTGCATAAATTTTTTAAATATTGGGCTTATACTTGAAATCTATAAACTTAAAATTAACTCTAATTACATGCTCAATAACTTGGGCAATTTTTACTATTCACAAATTAACTGGCGCAGATAGCGGTGAACCCAGACCTGGCTCTAATGCATATTATTTTAAAAAAGGCTGTGATGATTACTCCGGAACACCCTCGTTAGCTAATTTAATAGAGCAAACTGCCGCATTACAAAAAGATTTAGGGGCGGGGGGAGGTATGCTAGGCCCACGACCAGAAAGTGCTGAACGAATATTTATCACCCATAAGGTACTGGTACAAATAGTAGAATATACCCAAGCTGATGGCCAAAAGCTCAACTGCTTAGCCGCGCATCCAGATCTTTTTAGTACATATTGTGCTAAACCACAAACCGAACGTAGTGGTGAAAAGGATTTTTCACCTGATACCAAATTAGTTAATCCCTACTCTGATACATATAAACGTTTGACTGAATGCCACACAGATATCTGCTTGCCACCAGTAGCAGCAAGCACTATCGAACCTACCCTAATTGATAATTTAACCATGCAATTTAAGGCAACTGGAAAAACACAAGCACCACCTTTTAGCAAAACATGGCTAAGCGAGCTTAAAGATAAATATAAAAGTAAGAGCTTTATGGCTAATCATAAAAGAACCGTTAGCGCGCTTGGTGACCCAATCGAAGTGCCACCGACCCACCGTCTCCGCCATGCTATCTGGCCCATTACAGCTACTGAGGCTCTACCGACACACCCTACAGCTACTATTATAACTGATGTACCAATGGCAATATTACCGCTGCCTGCGCCAATTATAGCCGCTAGTCGGCCACCATACGAACTGGCAACGGCTGCTAATATCATGGCACGCTTACAAGAATTCAGGCAACTTGCGCCGCTTAGTGTGCGTCGTGCTAATTATAGAGCTGCGATCGCCAAAAAAGCAGCTATGCGTTTTACTTATGTATAAGTAATCATAACCCCCTAAAACTTAAACCATTGCTTACTAAGATTTAAATTATTTAAGCTTTAATTAGATCATAATCTCTAGTAATCAAAAATAATAAGCAAACTGATTTTAATAAAAATAATTTTTAAATAGCTTTAAAAATATAGGGGTTACCTGGTGCTAAATAAATTTGTAAAACTAAACTTGCTGAACTTCCTAAATTTAGGATCTAATCTAGTAACACCAGTTACTATCACTTTAATTACTATGATGTTATATACTAACCCACTATTTACGGCCAACGGCGTCTGTCGTCCATCATGCGTAAACACTGTCGGCGAAACTTGTTGTGAAGCCAGACCATGCTGTACTTCACAGGGTTTAACTTGCCAATATGGGCTATGCATAAGTAGTACACCAATAACACCGCCTGTTGCGGTTACTTGTCCTAGTACCAATAGTAATGTTTGCTGCATTGAAAACGATAATAATGGTAACTGTCCAACTGGCACAACTTGCTTAGCCGGCGCTTGTCAACAAGTCACTAATCAGCAGATTTTTCAAACTTATTACAATTTAAATAAGTCGCTTTATGTTTGGAACGCCGCGCCACCAACAGCGCATATTGGCGTGGACATCTGGCAAGCACTTTTACAAAATGAAAGCGTAACTAATAATGGCAATGGTGCAGCAGATAATTTAATTCAATTCTGCGTAGCACATAATTTTCAGCGCATCTATTTATACATTGGTGCTACTCAATATGATTGGGATCAGTCCTGCCCCGCAAACTGGACCGGGGCTAGTTATCAAGCTGGCAGCTTGCCATATGAAAAAGGCTTAAGTTATATTATAGGACAAGCAAACAAGCACAATATCGAAGTTTATGGTTTATATTATCTAAACGACGACTACAACAAGATTTATATTGATCAAAACAATGCTGTTAAATTTGGCTGCACATCAATGCCACCAGTGGCTCAACAGAAACCACCATGCTCTCAAACACCACCAGATGATATCCATAAAATCACCGACTTAGTAAACGCTGTGATAGGTTACAATAAACGTAATCCAACTACCCAATTTGCAGGCATCATGGGCGACCAAGAGCCAGTTGCCGACACTTCTTTTTGCAATTATTTAGCGCTCAATCAAACCATTAAAAGTATAATCGCAAACAGCTCACAACCGACACTTAAAACAGCCGTATCAATTAAACCTGAATGGACTACTACGCCTTTTTCCTATAGCTATAACGGGGTTAGCTATAATCAACCATTATATCAATCGATTTTACCACTTGTAGATATTCCAGTAATCATGGCCTACTCTTCATCGCCATTTGTGAGCTCTACTGGTTCAAGCCCATTAGCAATAGATTTCCAAAAAGCTAACTGTACGTCTTCGTCAACTTACTATTTATATGCTGACCCTTTAGTAAATACAGTCACTAGTGCTAAGCCTCAAACACAAACGCCAGAAATCGCAGTTGAAACAGGATCATTAAATACTGATAACTCGCCCTGTATTAGTTATGGCGATACGATTATTAGTACACAACCAAATACAGATCAAAGTCCCAGCGTAACTAAATTTTATAGTTACTTAACTAATATTGCTGCTAGATATCCATATCCTACGGCGACACTGGCCGTACATGATTTTGCGCAATATTTTACAGAACTATATAACTCTGACCCATACAGCTGCTCAGGCACCCCTGGTTGTACATTTAAAACAACTGCACTGTCAGCTAAAACTAGTTCGAAAACAAACTCAAAGCCTTAAACTAGTCTGCGTAATTTTTTGGAGATCTGGATCCGCTAAAATACCAGCATAAACTCGCTGGCGTACGGCACATGTCCAGTTTTTACTTAATACACCTAGAACTGTCACTGAATTATATATTATACGTGTTGCTGCACCCGGAGCCCGATTTAATTGTTTTGAAAATAACTCTAAACGCGCATCAAGCCCATGATCTAAGTTCTCTGCCATGGTGTATATAAGATTAAAACTGAGCAACATACTCGCCAATAAAATTTGTTTGTGCATAATTATTTCGCTGCAATCATGGCTCTTAAATTATTTTAATTTTATAAACTATCTGGGTAACAAACGCTTTGCATACGCAGGTATTCCATAAAAGCTACGCCAGCAATTGCAGATGCACCTGCCCCCATAATTCTTAGACATCCTGCAATTCTTGCGCGATCTTGAGTAGGAGTATTATTCCATGGGCGTTGTCCAGGCATGCCAACAGCATCTCGATGATCTGCTGCTTTTACCAAAGCACTGGCTGCTACTACACCACTTCGAGCTCTAACGTCAGCTGCACTAGTATCATCAGACCTAACAACACCAAATATTAGTAACAAACTTAATAAGCCAATTTTTTTCAACATAATTTTAGACACTTTCTAATTTATTTATTGTAATACTAGTACTAATTTTTAATCCAATTTAGATTTAGTCATCAATGTTGCTACTCTTATCATCAAGCAGACACCAACTGCTACTGTTGCGGTAGCACAACAACAACATGACATGGCTGCATCAAATGTTTTCTTTTCACGCTCTCGGCGCTCAACATCACTTTCTGCGCGCCATCTGATTCTTAAATCTTCTGGCCGCAACCAAAGATTGTCTAGACGATCATCGCCAGCAGTATAACCAGTAGCTTCTAAATTTTGTCGCGCATCACTTAATGGCGATCCGCGCGTGCCACTTCTTTGCCGAATAGCACTTAAGTCACGTTCCATACCACTAATTGACGTATCAACTAACAATAAAATTGCTAATATACCAACTATCTTTAAATCCATATATTTTCCTAAAATATTATTATACTTTTTCTGTAATATATAATTGTTTTCCCAGATACTGTACCCACCAAAGCGAGTTAACTTTGAAACGAGCATTAAAAATTCATTAACCGGCAAATTGTACCCAAAAATCTAAGTTCTGTACAAATTAAATTTGGCATCCTAGTCTGGGCAACAAAGATATTAGAGATATACCCAAAAGATTAGAGTGGGAGCTAATAGTATGTTTAGTATATTTGGTTTAACTAATCTCCAACTATATTTGCGCGATTTGCTAATTTTTAGTTATACAGATTTGATTGAAATTTTATTAATTAGTTTAGCAGTCTACTATTTTGCCCGCTGGTTACAATATGATCGACAAAAAAATTTAGCACCGATGTTTTTTGCAACCTGCATGGCAATTACAAGTGCTAATTATTGGGGCTTAACTAATCTCAGCAATTTAGTTTTAAGCTGCTGGCCCCTAATTTTAATGTTATTTATTTTGGTTCACCAACAAACTTTGCAAAAAAACTTTATTGCTTTCAAAAAAATTATTCCGGCTAAAATTTTAATTCCAAATAATTGGGTCGAAAGCTTAATTGCAGCCTGCATGACCAGCCCGCAAAAAAATCAGAAATTAATTTGCATTCTAGAAGGCATCGATAATTTAAGTGATTTCTTAACATCTGAATTTATGATTAATAGCGTAGCTAGCAAGCCACTACTAGAAACAGTTTTGAACAGCCAAAGTTGCGATAACCAAAAGATTATATGGCTCACTCAAGATGGCAACTTGACTGCCATTAACGCCAGCTGGAATCTTAATTTCACGCATGCCAACTTAACTAATTCGACCTTAGATAACTGTCTTTTATTATCACAGCAAACTGATTTAATTTATCTAGAAGTAAATCAAAAATTACATCAATTTAGTTTAATCGCACAGGGGCAGCTAATTAAAAATTTACATACCAATGATATTATTAAAGTGTTACAACAATATATTCGTAAAAATCAAGCGCATTCAAAATCAGAACCGGGAGTAAACTGGCATGATCTTAAAAAACAAAGTTCAAATACCAATTCTGCTGATCTATAAAATTATGGCACTGATCTGTGGCTATGGGCTATGGGTTACAATCGCTAAAACACAACTGGTTCAACAAACTATTCGCGTACCAGTAGCTTTCTATAATTTACCCAAGAATTATAGTGTCGAGGGCCCAGAAACTACTAGAGTTAAAATTTCGGGTCCGCGCCAAGTTTTATATAATTTAAACCCCGCAGATTTGGTAACGCATATAGATTTAGCAAATACTAATTTAAATCAAAATAATTTAGAAACTACACAAAATATTACTTTAACTAATCAACAACTATTATTACCAGCTAATATTCGACTGATCGAGTATGAAACTGATATACTGAAATTAAAATTTAAACCAGACGTTAGACCCGAACTTAAAGGATTGACTCATGAGCCACAAACTTGAAAAAATTATCGCTAACATTAAAACTTTATTCTTAACAGGTTTACTCACTATTTTACCAATTACCCTCACGTTTTTTATTTTCAGGGGCTCCTTTAGAATTTTACAAGGCTGGCTCACTCCCATTAAAAATCTTAATCCCCAACTGTTTGACGCTTTCCCATACTCTGAAGTCGCCGTAGTAATTTTACTGATCTTATTTATCGGTTTAATTTCTAAAGTTTTATTATTGCGCCCAATAGTCAGCTTTTTAAAAGAACAGATTTTATTTAGATTGCCGTTAGTTAAACCAGTCTATTCCGGGATCAAACAACTGTCGCATGCGCTAATTGCTTCGCAAAATCAAATGGGTTTCCATACAGTAGTTACCGCAGAATTTCCTAGTCAAAATGTATTTAGTTTGGGTTTTTTAACTGGCGAATTACCAGCAGAATTGGCACCTAAACCAGATGTAAAATATTATAAGATTTATATTCCGAATAGCCCTAATCCAGTTACTGGGCACTTTATTATTTTACCTGCCGAAAAATTTACAGTATCTGTACTAAGCAGACATGAAGCGATGGCGATTATTATGTCTGGCGGCGTGATTACTTTAGATAGATTTAAGTAAACTCGCTATTAAAAAATTTAAGATAAAATAGTTCTAGCAAAATTTCTGTTGAACCAGATTTAAGTTCAAAATCAGCTGACCTAATAAAATTATGGGCTTGATATAGTTCTGGTGTACTAAATTTACGCCAATCAGTTTGGGTAAACGAAAATGGCAATCTGTAAGCGATTCTTTTAGCGGCACCAAGATCACCAGCTTGTTGTAATTGTGCAAAATAATAAGCCCGAAATAGTTGCTCAGACCAGTATGCCGTCCAAAATTGTGCCGTATAATCTGTCCCAAATTTTTCCCAGGATAAGAAAAACTTCTCTGGCTTGCGTGCAAAAAATTGCGTACTCAAATCAAATAGCGTCTGTTCTAATACTACAATTTTACTGAGCCACTGTTCAAAGAATAATTCACACCGATCACCAAAGGCGGTCATATAGTGTAATAATAAACAGTACTGATCTAAAGTTAATTTAGTTTTCAATTTAGTTAATTTACTCAAAAACACCGGTGCTAATTTTAAGTTATAAGTTTGGCTATACAGCTCAGCTAGTTTAGCTAACCCAACACCAGATAATTCTACTTGCTCTAAATTAATTAACTCTAAGTTATCTCCAACACCATTTCTATCTATGACAACAGAGCCAATAGCCTGCTCGTTCCGAAATCCGCTCACCCCGAGCGTTAGTCGAGGGGAACTGGGTTTATTAATAGTTACTAAATCTTCTGGGGCACTAAAAAAAACCACTCTATGTGGGCCCGTATATAAACTTAGATACTGTAATAATTCTAACCGTTTTTTAGTTGGCAATACTGTAATATCACCTAACCAATAAAACATATTTTGACCTAGTAAACTCATAGACAAACTAGATTTAATTCCCGCCAAATCAATCGACATTAAATCTAGGCTCGTAAAGTTAACCCCCGCTAATTTTAGGGCTTGCTTAAGCCAAGCAAAAAACAGATAGCTATATGCTTGGTCTACTAATGCATAAACTGACTGCCCTGGCTTACGCCATAAATCAGCTGTAAACAACTGCTCAATCTGGGACATGCTGTCTCTTTTTTTTAGAAAGCTGAATTTGCATATAATGCGGAAATTCGGGAAACCCGGGTTGCCATAATTTTTGATATTCACACTCTAAGAAATTAAAAATTTCTTGCGTACCAATTTGGGCTAATTTCTTAAACTGTTCAAACTGCTCCCAGCTCACTGGCGCCGTTTCAGCCGTACCCTGAATTTCAATAATCTTACTATCGCGCGTTAGCACAAAATTAAAATCTACAGTAGCAGTGCTATCTTCAGCAAAATCTGGATCTAATAATACCTGCTCTTGCACTAGTGCAACTGATATAGCAGCTACATCTTGTTTAATTACCGACTCTTTAATTAAGCCTACTTGTAGCCATCTAGCTTGCGCCAGTCTTAAAGCTAAATTAGTGCCTGAAATGGCAGCTACTCTGGTTCCGCCATCGGCTTGTAAAACTTCACAATCGATTTGAATAGTACGCTCACCAATTAAATTTAAGTTAATTACAGATCTAAAAGAGCGTCCGATTAATCTAGAAATTTCGATCGATCGAGAGTTACGCTTCTGAGTAACAGCTTCTCTTGTAGACCGCACCTGCGTCGCTGATGGCAACATAGCATATTCAGCGCTTAACCAGCCACTGCCGGTCTTCTGGTTGCGTAAATGGGGAGGCAATTGATCATTTAGAGTTACAGAGCACAGCACTTTAGTTAACCCCTGCTCAATCAATACCGAAGCATCAGCATAGCCATATGGATTAAAAGTTACTTTTAGCTCCCGAAGCTGATCTAGCCCTCGGCCTTGATTTCTGGTCATTTTTAGGTCTTTTTCGTGTATTTACAGATTAAATTTCAGATATTTTCCATTATAACCGATTTTTTAAGCTTTAGTACTTACTGATAGAGAGTTATAACTGACAAGATTTTACTGGCTAGTATGAAAATATTCTTTTCTTTTTAAAGATGCTGGTATTCGTTCGATTGAAATTATTGTGCGTTGTACACCTTCACATTTACAAATCAATTGTGCTTTGCCACAGATGTCACAAGTGACATGTTCAAATTTATCAAAAGCTTGAAAGTGATTATTTTCAATTACAGTAAAATTGGATAGTTGTAACCAATTAGCCAAAAATTTATCTAGTGCGATCTCGTAACGACTGCTCGATAAACCTAAACTCAATTTAAATTTAGATAATAATGGCATTGAACTTGTAGCAATATAAGCTTCATGAAATAAAGCCGATGCTTCTGCAAATATTTCACGTTCACGATCACTAATAGAACTATCGGCCGCCAAAACAGCTTGATTTTGAGTAATATGCTCTCTTAATAGCACAGGCAAAATAGGCGCCGATTTTATTTCTCGCAAACATTTGCCATAAGCTGCCTTAAACGCTGGCTGATCTTCTAAGGCACCAATTTCATCCCCAGCTTTTTTACGCGCTAGTAAAATTACTTTGGTCATAAAACCAAGGCTGTCTATGTTTACTATTTCAGCATGCGCATAACAACTTCTACGAAACTCGCGATTCTCACCATTTCTACCAACAATTGCACCCAATTTAGTACTATCACGCTTAGGATCACTTAATGTATTTTTTAGGTAAGCTTCCAAGACGCGGGGATCACTTAAGTTTAAGTCGGTTAAGGCTTGACTATTGCGCGCACTTGAATCAGTTGCCGAAGCTGCAGTAGAAATATTTACTGTCACTAAATTAGAAACTAAAATTAACGAGTTGATTAAATTTTTATTGAACATTAAAGATTATTCCTCTGGTTGAGCTAAATTTAATTGATTTAATTCTTCAAAAATATAAGTTACATGCTGAATGCGTTTTTCAGTACTTGGGTGTGTACTAAAACCAAGCACTTCTAAAAATTTGGATTCGGCATATAACAATGGCGCAAAACATTTAAACTCTACGTCCATTGCGACACTATTTCGATCTACTTTTTCTAATAATGTCCTGGTAGGCTCTAGACCTATATTTTTACAAGATTCAGCATCAGCTTCGAACTCATGTTGCCGATTTTCACTGTAATAATATAATTTTACCAAGTATGAAGCCGCCAAAGATACTATGGCCAACTTGCTTAGCTTGCTTAGTGCACTATTTTTTTGATCAAAAAACAAACTAATTTGAGTAGCACCTAATATGCTCCAATATGCATAATTTAAATTTCTATGCGTATATTTATTTGATGCTATGTGATCTAGATGAACATGCGCTAACTCATGTGTAAGCAAAGCCCTAAATTCGGTATATGTCAGCATTTTAATTAATCGCCAATTAAGCTCTAACCCTACACTAAGAAAATACTGCCAGGTCACTGCTTCATAATCGAAAAAACCATTGGAAATCATAATTTCACAAAAATTTACCTTGTTTTTTTTAGCTTCCGCCGTAATCAAAGCTTCTAATGTCGGTGTATATTGCGTGCTAGCATATATAAAAGTTTTCGGCCTGCAACGCTTAAATTCTTGTATAATCTCATTTCTAATAGTAGCCATCACATCAGTATTATTATTATCAATAGTAGTAGTAGTACTAATAGCAGCTGTCTGATCTGGCATACTATCTTCAATAGCGCTAGCATAGATATTTAGAGTTATACTTAATATTAAGCTTAGCCAGCAAATTTTCTTATTGTTTAGCATTGATTACTTCAATCTCTTTAACATGCTTTAAGTCTTCTAGAGCACTAATTCGAGCTTCTGCTGAAGGACAGTCATTAAGCCTCCAATATTCTGCGATAATTTCTTGTCGATAAAATTGGGGACTTTCTATTCTTAGCTTTAAATCATCTTTTTTTATGATAGAAATCAGTAACTCAATTTGCTTAATTTGTTCTAATTGATCGATATGGTCATATTGATCAATTGAATCATATGAGTCACGTGAGTCAAATTTAGATGCTATAAATTTATCAGCATGATAAATTAGCGCACGCTTACGATAAGCTTTATAAAAAGTAGTAGTTAATTTTGTAGCCGCAACTGCACCAATAACTATGTTAAGTTTAGACCAACCATTGATTTTATTAGTTAAATTTAACAACATAGCTGTACCAATTGCAGCATACTTAAATTGACACTGATCCATCACATCTAGCTGTTGATATGCATAATTTATGCCATTGCTGTACGAATATAATAGACAGGCTAGCTTAGTTTTAAATTCTGCAAATGATAATTGCTCTAAATTTGCATCAAAAGATGTAAAGTCATAACTGTTACCATTGGATGACGCAACATTATAAACTATATTTAGATTAAGAAAATTCGCACTTTCTAATTGTAATTGAAAAGCTATGTCATCGATTATGCTATATAATGTCGGGCAATTATCACGTGATAAGTTAATCGAACGCGACTTAAAAACATTAGTATCAGTTTCTTCATTTTTTTTTTTCAATGCTTCAATTTGTTTGGCAAATTCTGCTTTAACTAGCTCCCATTCATCACCTGGCGATTTAAATTGATCGACCGTAACTGATTCTACTGCCTGTGCTAATATCTGATGATTAATTAATAATGTTAAATTGCTCAAAAAAAATCCAAAAAATAATATTTTGGTATAAAGAAATTTTGCGTTCATAACTGACTCCCGCGAGGTTGGCTTTAAAATTAGAGCTAGAGCCTTTTTTCAACTGTTATTAATCGTACTAAAACAACCTGGTTTAGCAAGTGTCCATAAAAGTTAAATTTTATATTTCAATGAACTTGGCAATCAACAAATAACATGCTAGAAGTAACAAGTTAAATTTGCACAGCTGAATTTGCATGATCTAATCGTGTAAATTCTTAAGTTCTTGAGTTTTAATGAAGCACTTATTTAGTATATTTTTATTATTACTGCCACTAAATTTTATTACGCCAACACAAGAATTGCAGGCGTATAATTATACTCAACAAGACTGGGGCTTAAGACCAGCAGACGATCTTATTTTTGAGCAGGAAGATCCAAATTATAATTATCCAAAAGTTACAGTTACTACTGGTCAATCTAAATTACGTATCCCATGTATTATGGCTGGCAAAGATAATTCGTCAGCAACAGCGCAGAACAATAACTTTGTACCGGTACCAGATTTTACAACTGGCACAGTGCAAGATTTCGAGGCATATTTTGAAAAAGCTGAACTTACAGAAGCAGCGGTTTTAAATTGGTATTCAGCTTACATGAGCGACAATTTTATTACGGCCATTAAAAAGTTTTCTGATTACAATCAAAAATTAAACTATCTAAAATTTAAATTTGGTGATCGCAGTAAATTTTCGCAATCTTTTCATTGTACTTTTGGTTCACAACCCGAGGGCTTTGTAAATCGTATTAATCAATTATACGCTGATAGAGAACGTGCATACGCAGATTCAGTAAAGCAAGCAGCCAATAATCGCTTAGCCGCTGAGCAACTCAAACAGCAGCAATTAGCGCAAATAGCCCAACGACAGCTGACGGTACGTCAAGCCTGGCCTGAAAATTTTCAGTTGTTACAACAAGATATTCCTGAGTGGCAAGAGTTAAGCGATATTTTTTTATAGCATAAATTTGTCGACAGTGCCCGTTTACAAAAAC
>CANKEI010000003.1 GCA_947481115.1 bacterium | reverse complement strand
TAATTTTACGGATGCTTTTGGTCTGCTAGCCCAAAGTAATTGGTCTAATCAAGAAATGCTGCAATACGAAAAATATTTAGATGCTTTACGATCCCAAATCAGCCAAATTGAAACTGCTGAAGCTAAGGGTGAGGTTAAGGGGTTGGCTAAGGGTGAACAAAAAAAAGCGCTTGAAATTGCAAAACGGCTATTAGATGTTTTAGATATTGCGACAATTGTACAGACAACTGGTTTAAGTATTGAACAGATTCAAGCGCTTAAAAAAAATAACTCAAGATAATATTATTGCTTAAGGTGACTGCTTCTTCTAATATTAGCCCCTTGATTGCTGCTTTTAGGATTGTGTCTAATATTATTTAATTTAACTATTGTAACTCAAGATTATACCATCTCGTTTAATATGCACTATCCCATCTCGAATTATAAACAATTTTTGTTCGCCGTTTCTAACTAAACAACAAGTTACTTTAGAGTCTGGTGTTAAAATTAAAATCATGGGTGCATGACCCGGCTGAATTACATAATTACCGGTAGTTGTATCTAATTCTAGCCAACTAATTTCATATTCATACACTGGTTGATCCAGCGAAATTAACTGTAGTTTCATAGATATAATTTCTTTCACAATATATAGTTTGTTCTCGAAATCATACCCGCAGCATCCCTCGACTTCGCTCGGGACGACCGTGTCCGGCATAGCCTCTGGCGACGCCTGGAGCGGGAAATTAGGACTTTGTTTTTTTATAACTCTATTTTATAATTCTTTGGCTTTAGTTCTAGCTTCTTCTAAGGTACCAATCATATAAAAAGCTTGCTCTGGTAAATCATCACATAAACCATTCACAATTTGTTCGCAATCAGCTACTGTCTGTTCTCGAGCCACATACCGCCCTGCCATACCGGTAAACTGCTCCGCCGTAAATAAGGGCTGCGTCAAAAATTTCTGTAGAATCTTGGCCCGCTTAACTACTAACTTATCTTCATCTGAAAGCTCATCTAAACCTAAAATCGCAATAATATCTTGCAGTTCACGATAGCGTTGTAAAATTGCTTGCACGCGTTTAGCTACACGATAGTGCTGTTCGCCAACAATTTCTGGCACTAAGCCAGCTGAATTAGATTCTAGTGGATCAACTGCGGGATATAAACCCAGCTCAACTAATTTACGCGATAATACTGTACTAGAATTTAAATGGGCAAAAGTAGTCGCTGGTGCCGGATCAGTAATATCATCTGCTGGCACATAGACGGCTTGAATCGAAGTAATCGAACCGTTAATCGTGTTAGCTATACGTTCTTGAAAAGCACCCATTTCAGATGCCAGTGTCGGTTGATAGCCCACAGCTGATGGCATGCGCTCTAATAAAGCCGAAACTTCAGCGCCAGCTTGTACAAGTCTAAAAATATTATCCACAAATAATAAAACGTCTTTGTGCTGTTTATCTCTAAAATATTCTGCCATAGTTAAACCGGTCAGACCAACACGTAATCTAGCACCTGGCAGTTCACCCATCTGAGCAAATACTAAAGCAGTTTTTTCTAGTACGCCGGTATCGCGCATTTCGAGCCACAACTCGTTGCCTTCGCGAGTTCGTTCACCGATACCCGTAAAGACCGAAACGCCATCATGCTCTTTAGCAATATTTCTAATTAATTCCATTACCAAAACAGTTTTGCCAACACCGGCACCGCCAAATAAACCAATCTTAGAACCTTTGACGTAGGGACACATGAGATCAATAATTTTAATGCCAGTTTCTTGCAAACTATTATCGATCGCTTGTTCGATTAGTAATGGCGTATCATGATAGATCGAACGTTGTTCAGTATGATTAACTGGTCCACGGTTATCTATCGGCTGGCCCAACACATTAAAAATTCGTCCTAGTACCACATCACCCACTGGCACCATCACTGGTGCACCAGTATCTACGACGGATAAGCCACAGGATAAATCTCTAGTACCCACCAATAAAATACAACGCACTATCCCGTCACCCAACTGCTGTACAACTTCGACAAATACTTTTTGATTGTTCGCAGCTTGGACATACAATAAATTATTAATTGTAGGGATTTTAGTGTGCTCAAACTGAACGTCAATCACGGTACCACTTACTCTAACTATGGTGCCAGAATTGTTATCTATGGTTCGATGCGATTTATCGCTATGCTCCGTCGGGCTCGCGTCTAAATCACTCACCATGAACGGGCGAGAGCTTTGTTTTATATTATCTGTTTCCGGGGCATTATTATTTTGGGAATTATTATTGTCTGGGCTATTTTGGGAGATCATGGCTATTCCTGAACAAAAAAGTTCTGTCTGTAAAATCTTAACTCTGCAATCGACTCGTAAATATCTGCAAGCCCTCTGTGAGTATTATTTTTAGTATAGTTTACTTTCTCAAAATTATACCAATTTTGCACTAAAATTTTCACGGTTGATACATCAACTACCCGATAATGTAAGAAATTATTTAAACTGGGCATATGTTTAATTAAAAACAAACGGTCTTGATAAATCGAGTTGCCACAGAGCGGAGCAACTTGTAATTCACAGTGTGCGCGCGCAAAACTTAAGATCTGCTGCTCAGCTTGTGCCAGTGAAATTTGTGATTGTCGGACTAAATCTAACAAGCCAGAATTTTTATGGGTAGTTTTATTCCAGTCGTCCATTAAAGCTAATTTTCCTGCTGGCTGACTAATTACTAAACTGGGACCCTCAGCGATTAGGTTTAAATTAGCATCTGTTACTAGTGCGGCAATCTCTAAAATTACGTCTTGTTGCGCATCTAACCCTGTCATTTCTAAATCTAGCCAAAACCAGCGGGTCATCTTTAAACTTTTTTTTTCCATAAATTACTCACAAAGTTAACTAGCCCAACTGAGTTTCGACTACTCAGAATACCAAAATATTGTTTTTTAGATAACCAGCATTCTAAACTGCTGGAGTATTGTCAATCGCCAAAACATAGGGGGGCATTGTGGATACAAGCAATGACAGAGATTCTTTATCTTCAATACCGGAAATCATACCCGTTGTGCCTACCATGGACACGATTGTTTTCCCGCATATGATCGTACCACTACTAGTGGTCGATGAAAAAATCATTAATGGCATTGAGCAAGCTTTAAATGGCTCGAAGCTGGTTTTATTATTAGGCACACGGATGAAATCCGAAGAACAGGAGGCGATTGGTACCAAAGATCTATATAGTACGGGTACCGTTTCTACAATTATGCGGGTAGTAAAGTTACCAAATGGGGGCATCAAAATTTTAGTTCAGGGTATCTGCAAAGCTACGGTCGATAAATTACAAGCTGACGACAGCTTTTTAGTTGCTAAAATTAGTAAGATCACACCCATTAATGATAATAAATCTGCCATTGCCGACTGCATTAAAGATATTAAAGCTTTTAGTGAACGCATCAATGCGAATGGTTATAGTTTCAGTCCCGACTTTCATATAATTATTTCTAAGATGGAAGATCCAGATAAAATAGCTGATTTTATTTTGTCACACTTAAATCTTAAAGTAGAAAAACTGCAAGAATTATTAGAAATTAATGACACCTGTCTATTTTTAAAAACCATTTATAAGTTATTACAAGGTGAAGTACAAGTTTCAGAAGTGCAAGAGCAAATTCGCAATAATGCCCGCGAAGCCATGAACCAATCGCAAAAAGAATATTATTTACGGGAACAACTTAAAGCGATCAAGAAAGAGCTCGGCGAAGATGATTGTGATGATCTAGAAATCATGCGTGATAAATTAGCTACCTTGCCAGTTTCTGTTGAAGTTCGTGAAGAGATTAATCGTCAATTAAATCGTTTAGAAAAAACTGCCCCCGATTCCATGGAGGCTACCGTCACACGTAACTATCTGGACTGGATTTTTTCTTTACCATGGACCGAAGCTACGACTGATATTTTAGATTTAAAACATGCGCGCAAGATCTTAGATGAAGATCACTATGGTCTCGAAGAAGTCAAAGAAAGAATTTTAGATTTTATCTCAGTCTGTAATCTCAAACAAGATTCCGCGGCACCAATTTTATGTTTTGCCGGACCGCCAGGTACTGGTAAGACTTCATTAGGCAAATCGATCGCTAAGTGTTTAGACCGTAATTACGTACGCATATCACTTGGTGGCATCCGTGATGAAGCTGAAATTCGTGGCCATCGACGGACTTATGTGGGCGCGATGCCAGGCCGATTCATTCAGGGCATCCGTAAAGCTAAAAGTAATAATCCGGTAATTATTATCGATGAAATCGACAAGATCGGCACAGACTTTAGAGGTGACCCATCAGCGGCCATGCTAGAAGTGCTAGATCCACATCAAAACAAAACTTTCTACGATAATTATTTAGGCGTCCCATTTGATCTCTCGAAAGCGATTTTCATTGCTACGGCTAATAGCTTAGATACGATCTCTGAACCATTACGCGATCGCATGGAAATCATTCATGTCTCGGGCTACACCCAAGAAGAAAAACTCCAGATTGCCCGTAACTATATTGTACCTCGTGCACTAAAAGAAGCGGGCTTAGAGCATCACCATGTCCCACTTTCAGATCTATTACTAGCTGATATTATCAGTTCTTATACCCGTGAAGCTGGTGTACGACAACTCGAGCGTACCATCAAGAAACTGTGTTCTAAAGCAACTAGACAATTTGTAGAACAAACTACGATTCCAGAATTTACCTGTGCTAATATTATGGAATTCCTGGGGCCCAAGATCTTTATCGAAGATACACTTAGTCGTGAGAACTCGATTGGGATCTGTAATGGGCTAGCTTGGACCAGTTATGGCGGCGATATAATTAAAATCGAAGCGGTCTTAATGCCAGGCAAAGGTAAGTTAACTTTAACTGGTCAATTAGGCGACGTCATGAAAGAATCTGCGCAGGCTGCTTTAAGCTACGCGCGGGCCCATGCTGCTGAATTTAAGATCGCGCATGAATTGTTCGATACTACCGATCTACATATTCACGTACCAGCTGGTGCAGTGCCTAAAGATGGCCCTTCAGCGGGAATTACCATCTTGTCAGCCATTTTATCAGCCTTCACCAAACGTCCGATTAAAGCTAGTTATGCTATGACTGGCGAACTAAATTTGCAAGGCGAAGTGATGCCGATCGGCGGCGTGAAAGAAAAAGTACTAGCTGCTAGGCGTAACGGCTTAAAGTCCGTAATTTTACCATTTAAGAATCAAAATGAACTATCTAAGCTTAAAGATATTGTGGGCGACCTAGAACTGATCTGGGTACACACTGCTAACGAAGTCTTAGATCATGTCTTAGTCAGCGCAGCTTAATAGAAATGAAACTAGTTGATATGGTTCGATACACCCGTCATATCCAAAAAGATATGACGGGTACAGTCGCTGGGCACGTTCGTGGCGAGTAGCCCATTAGGGCATATCGAACCATAAATAATCTATAAACACATAAATCGTCCACACAACTTAAACTAAATTTTTCAAGTTTAGGCCCTAACATAACAGTTAATCCAATAATTATCCCCATACTCTTGTATCTCAATCACTAGTTTAATTATTCTTAACCTAAGTGTAATTATTAAGAATTAAATTAATTGTTAATATCAAAAATATTAAATTAATTTTTTGGGGAAACCAAAAGATTTTGGGGACAGATATTTATGAATAAGTTTATACGAACCATTAGTAAAAAGCTTTGTCGCTTACTGACCATAGCACTAGTATTAACTGGTGTACCTGTAGAGCTATTTGCTCAAACACCCCCTTCCTGCCCTGTTGGCGGCGCATTTGATATTAACTATTGTAAAAACACCTATTGTCAATGTGCCCATAAAGATAATGCCTCTATAGTAAATTGCCAACAAAGCTGCGGTTTACCACAATATGAAACTGACGTAGATGCTTTTGAAGCATTTGATCAGATATCCGTTTCAGATTTATTAAATAATAAAATAGTAGATGCGCTCACTAACTATGGCACTAATTTTCAACTTGTGGTTGATAAAGCGACTAGCTTTATGAGTGCCATTAACTGGACACTTGACCAAATTGCTTTGGCTGAAGCTAACATGCTTGGCACCAGTGTTTATCAAGGATCTGCGACCACCGCAGGCATTATTAATCAAGCCTATCAGACTGTCGCGCAAAAATGTGCTTCCAATTCTGATTGCATTAATATGCCGTATGGCAAATCAGATTATGATCTATATTGTACGGAAGGCATTTGTGCCACAAATATTGGCGCAGCTTGCCAAACTAGCAAAGATTGCTTGCAAAATGATAAAATAACCCCTAATCCAGATCTGGCATGTGATCAAAATTCTGGCGTATGCGTCCTAAACAATGCTGGCGCAAATTGCTCTACTGCACTTGGTACTATGGATGCTACTAACTGCGGCTTAACAGGTGGCTTAACCTGTCAATTATGGCCGGAAGATGGTAAAACAACTGTTTGCACACTGGTTCCAACAAATTATCCTAAAAACAAGGATGGTAACGGTAATTGGATTATACCTCCCAATAACCCATTACCAGTACTTAATTGTATGCAAACTGATACTTGTCATGGCCTTGGGCTCGATACTTATACATTAAACAGTAATACTACACCATTCACCGCTATTCCATCCATCTTAATCAAAAATGCTAACTATAGTGCAGATTACTATCAATATATTAGTGCTACAGAAGCTCCTCCGCCTGCTGGCACTGGTGGCATTAACTATTTAAATTCAAATAATGTTTCCCTTATTACAGCTGCAAATGTACCTACCATTTATGCATTAACTCAAGAAATCAAAGTGAATGTCCAAATTGCGCCTAATTGCGCTGGCAGTATAAGCACATGCGCTGTCACAGGAGGGACTCCACCAGCCTGCTGTGATATTAGCGGCACTCTAAGTTGCCAGATTATTAGTAACCCTCAAGATGGTTTATTTAATCAATTTAGTGTGATCTGTAGCGAAACTAATCCAGATGAAAGTGTCAATACGCAAGCTCTACTAAATGCTATTGAAGAATCAGAACTATATTTAAATCCAACTTGGCCTGGTCTTGTAATTGGCGGAACTACGCCTGGCACCTATGATTATAACTATGCCTTAGTTCAAGGTTCTGGCCAACCAAGCGATGCTACATCGAATGGTGGTCCAATTTATGGTTTCATGATTAATCCATCTAATGCTAGTGAGACTACAGGTTCTGGCAATATCGCTAATCCACCGGTAACTATAGGGATAACCTGTTTATTCTCTGAAAGTAATTTAAGCTTGGGTATTTCGTGCCCTGACAACACCAATGACTATATCACCTGCTCTACAAGTGGTACTAATTTTAACCTTACCCAAATTGTCGGTTCCTGTATTGGTGCATCATGCTTAAATACAACAACGAATACGGCTGATGGAACTATGTGTTGCAATGGTACAGTTTGTTGTGAAAATGCCGCAGCCTGTGGCACAAATATCAACACCTGTATCTATTCCGTACCTAGCAATGCCTGTACGGGAACAGCCGAAAGTCTCAATTGCATAATTGCAGATGGTTTATATGGACAACCTGCTTGCTTTGGCGGTGCTTGCGGACAAACATCAGACTGCACAGTTTCAACTGACCCGACTACGCCATATAATGCATCCGACCTAATCTGTTTAAATGGGCAATGCGTCTTGCAATGTAAAACTAATGAAAACTGTAGTGTTATCTACCCAAAAGAGTTAGGCTTATCTTATACCTGCCAAAACAGTTATTGTGACATACCTACTGGCGCCGCTACTGGTACCTGTCAGCCTCAAGGATCCCCAGGTCTTTTTAATTCTGATCCTACCAATGGCGCATTATATAATTTGATTTGTGCCAATATATATAATACAACTATCACCGCTTTCAATGAAATATTTAACCATGATTTAACCGTTGGGCAAACGTATGCTAGTGCGATTGGTGATTTATTGACGATCAAAGCCGCCACTGATTATGTTAATAAATTAAAATATACCGGGAACACTTGCTGTGATAAAAACGGCAATTTAGTCAACTGTAGGAGCAATGATAAAACCGTAATAAATTGCGAACCGATCACTAAAATAGGTCCGTCTACAACTATTGGTGAAGCCTTAAAAGGTGCTGAGCCAACTACTCTCCAGGCTTATTTAGCTGAATTACAAGAAGAATTAATGTTAATTTTGTCTAACCAAAGTAGTCCACTAGACCCAATTATAAATGGTAAAGATGCTAATGGAAATTATATTAATCCTAACTATCAAGCTTATTTTACTGCCGTTAAAAACGGTGATATGGATGGACAAAAAACGTATTATGAGAGACTATTGCCAGCACCATGGGGTAAGGCCATTTCTATGCTGAAGATAAATCCAACTACTAAGGAACCAGAGATTTGCACTGACACTACTGACGCTAGTTGTTCTTCAACCCCGCTGCCAGCTTATCAAGCTATTTCCACAGCCTATAATAAATTAACAACTGATTTGGCAGATAGTATTCAGTTGCAAAAAACAGATTTTCCAGCCTTATTAAACTCCATTTATTGCCCAACCACTCTCAATTGCATTACGTTTCCTTCTGCCACTCCTAATGCAGCCACAGCACTGTACCAGTTTTATACAGATATTCAAACAGCAAAAGGAACAAAAACAGAAACAGATTTTGGAACGTTTTTACAACAAACTGCTACTCAAAACAATACAGGGGCCAATATCGCTACAGTTATGGCTGATTATCAAGCACTGATTAATAATCTAAGAAATAATACTAAACTTACGGCCGCTTTTGCTACATTATGGGCCATGGTTTTCACTGGCGATACAAGTAGTCCACAGTTAACTAACCTACAAAATGCTTATCAACAGCTTATTATTGATTCCCAAAGCATCACCGTTAAAACTACTACGCTTAATGTTGATCTGCTAACTTTAATCCAAGCTATGCAATTATATATCAATGATATTCCACAAGGAAATCAGACTTTTCAACAAAGCAATCTTGCAAGCGATTATAATACTCTGGTTGGAGATATCCAGAATAAATATTCTAGTTCTTATATTGCCAAGCAATTGAGTGCAGTATTAAATGATATTTATCAAACAACCACGACCGCCTGCGTTGCACCAGTAGCACCGGCTACCACATTTACTGGACCACTACCTTGTCAAGCTTATTATAGCTTAATTAATGATATTCAGACTCCCGCTAATAGCGCCACTTTAAATACTGACATTGCGGCTATTCTGAATATTCCTTTTCAACAGGCTAAAGTTGATCTTAATGCACAATACCAAACTGTCTTGACTGACGTTAACAGTAAATCTGCCAATCTTGCAGCCGACACACTCAACTTGATTCATCTTGCTTTTGGTGAAACTGATACTAAAGCTGATAATACTGTAGCGCCGCTTTATCAAGCATTAATTACCGACATTCAGTCAGTGCCTAATGTTAGCCAAAAAGATGACCTAGATGCTGTCTTTAAAGCTATAACCACACTCAGCGATAACATTACCTTAGGAGATTTGTTCACGGCCTTAACTACTATTCCAACCAGTGGTCAACAAGCCACCATGGAAAATCTATTTACTGCTATGACTACTATTCTGCCGCAAACAGGCGCCTTATCTCCAATATTATTAGCAGATTTTATTACAGAGCTCACAACTATCGTACCACAAAGCACGGTACCGTTAATCCAACAGCAATTATTCATTAGCTTATTTAGTGCTCTAAGCACTGTGCCTAAAGGACAAAGATGGCCAGAACAAATGACGGCATATATAACCGCGCAATTAAATTCTCTAACTACTAGCTTAGCAGCTTTAATTAGCAGTATTAATAGTAGTCCGATTACAAATCTAAATACAACTCTGCCCACCTTATTAGCCTACTTATTTAACCCCCAAGTTACACCAGCTAATTTAGCCATAGTTGAAACAGCATATAGCAATCTAGCAAATGCTATTAAAGCTAACAATTCTAGCATTCCAACCTTAACTACAGCACTAATCGCAGCATTACTTGCGACCACAAATGTTACTAGCGCTGAAATACCAGCTGCGTTAGTAACCGCTATACAACAATTAATTACTGATGCTGTAGGAACTACTTTGGTAGCCACTACATTAAACACCGATCTTGATAATCTTTTAGTTAACTTTAATCCTACCAATGCTAGCGTAATTGCTAACTATTATCAGCTTTTAACTAGCAGTGTTGCTACAACTACTGCTAATATTGCCCCATATACTAATGTAGCCACCAAAGCCTTAATCACGCCAATACAATTAACTAATTTAGAAACTAGTTTAAGTAATCTGATTAACCATATTAACACTAATGGCTTTACACAATTAAGCACTGATATTCCAAATTTCTTAACTTATTTATTTAATCCATTAGCAACTGCCGCTGAAATCACTAACGTACAAACAGCTTATACTAGTTTAGTTGCCGGTATTAATGGATCAAGTGCTGCTAGCTTAATGGTTAGCTTGTTAGCAAAATTAACCGCTAACACCGAATTAAATATTTTAAGTTCAGCGCTTAAACAATTAATCATCGATACCACTCAAGTTACTCCAATCGCAGCAACTTTAAATACTGATTTAAACAATATACTGACTAGTTTTAATTCAACTAACCAAAATGCTATTACTAGCGCCTATCAATCTTTAGCTGACAGCGCAGCTGTTGCTAGCACTAATCTAGTTCCATATAAAAATCTTACAGCCGCACAATTAACTAATATGGAAACAAACTTAGATGCGTTAATTAATAGTATTAACTTACCACCAAGCTTTGCCGGTTTAAATACAGATATACCAACATGCTTGAGCTATTTGTTTAATCCTTTAGCAACTACTGCTAATATAACTGCGACACAAACAGCTTATACTAACTTAACTGCTAGTATTAAAAATAATATTCCGGCACAAATTCAAACTGACTTAGCTAGTTTAATGCTCACGCTTACAACCGCTACAGAGCCAGTTACATTAATGACAGCAATCCAACAGCTCGCTACTGATGCTCTGGCAACAAAGCCCGTAAGCGCAACTTTAAATACCGACTTAGCAAATTTATTGGCTAATTTTAATCCTACCAACCAGGTCGCTATCGAAAATACCTACGCTCAATTAGTTAATGGCGCTGCAATCGCCACGCAAAATTTGGCTCCTTATGCCGGCCTCACAGCAGCACAATTAATCAATCTTCAAACCAACTTAGCGCAAGTAATTAATGACATTAATGGTCAAAATTATGGTAGCTTAAATTATCCATACCTGCCGAAGATGCTGGCCTATTTATTTAATCCGTTAGCCACTCTTGCTGAACTTACTACTGTAAGTACTGCTTACGGAAAACTTGTCGCTGGCATTAATACATCTGGAGAAACTCCCACCGAAATAGCAGCCTTAGCCGCCACATTAATGGGATCATTAACCACTAATCATCAGTTAACCCTAGATTTAACCAATGCTATTATACAGCTGGCTAAAGATGCTCTGGCAACAAAGCCCGTAAGCGCAACTTTAAATACTGATTTAGTTAATATTCTAAATAATTTTAATCCAACTAATCAGATCAAAATTGCAACTATTTATCAACAAACATTGGAAAGTGCTGCAATCGCCACTGCCAACTTAGCGCTATATTATAATAATCCTAATGCCGCTAATAATAAAATTCCAGGCACACCTTCGGACAGACAATTAGCTATGGTAGAAAATAAAATCGAAAATGTAATTTATGCCGTCCAAACTAACAACCTGATTAATTTAAACAAATACTTACCGGTCATGTTGACTTACTTATTTAATCCAATCCCAAATAATAGCGCCTTAGACAACATTGAGCTGGCTTATACTACCCTAATAACTGGTATCACTATCCCCGCTACAACCACCTTCATCAACAAACTAACTACAGTTACCCAAACTGGCACTATGATTTCGGCCATCCAACAATTAATCACTGATGCACAAAGTGCTAATCCAGGTTCAGCAGCATTATATGCTGATCTGTTAAATCTATTTACAAACTTTAATCCATCTGAAGACATCGCTACCCCTTATAATAAAATGGTGACCGATATCAATGCTTACACAGCTACTGCTAAAGCTTTAAATACTGACTTATTGAATCTATTTACATATTTAGCGCATTTAGCGCTTGCAGCCAGTGCGGACCAGATTAAAACAGATTTCAATCAGCTAGTGTCTGATTTAGGGCAAACTGCACAAACTGGTGATATGAATAGATTGATGACTGATATCTTTGGCGCTACTCAACCAGCGCAGCTGGCAACAGCTCTACAAACATTAATCTTAGATGTTTTAAGTGAGCAAACATCCACACAATTAAATACTGACCTAAATGCTCTCTTAAGTGTTGATATCACACAAGCAATCCAAAATATTACTACTGCCTATACTGCTGTAGCAGCTGCTGCTGCTAACCCCGCTAATACCACTGCAGCCGCTTTAACTAAACTATTAACAGATATTTATGGTAACGCTACAGTATCTGCTGAACTTAGCGCCGCCTATAATACTATTATTGAAGATATTGCTAGTGGTGCCACTTCGGCCATACTTTTTGCTGATTTAAGCAAACTTTTACAACAACTCACACCTACTGCTGTAACTAATCATCTTGCAATTAATACTGAAGCCTTAGCGGTTGTAGCTGATTTAGATATGGCAATTGGCACAACTTTGACTAATGATACGAAAGCCTTGCTTGATGCTACTTTCCCATCTACTATGACTGATCTTAACACAGAATTATTACAGTTAATTACAGATATAAATTTAGATCTTGGCGCTAGCGGTACCACTACCTTAAATGCTGACATGCTAGCTTTATTAAGTGAAATGGCCGTTCAAAATGGCAATCCTTCTCCTACTGACATGCCTAAATTTTATAATGCTGTAGTTAGCGATATTAATACTGGTGCCAGTGCGGCTGCTACGCTTACTACAGACCTAACTACACTTTTAGCAAGTCTGTATAATACTAATGACAATGGCATTATTCAAGGCGCCCTATTCTCAGCTTTCCAAAATATGATCACAGCACTTCAAGATAGTTCTAGTGCTGCTATGACTAATCAAAACAGCAGTATGCCATTGTTGCTATATGCAATAAATAATTTCCCAATTACCGAATTGCCCTTAATTTTGATTGAAATGATCAATGGTAAAGCTGAGACTGCATCACCAGCATCTTACTTAAGTGGCGCAACCGGCGGAAATGGCGTACCAATTTTAGGTACCCAAGTCAGCTTCAACTTCCCAAATCCTATGCCTTCACCACTAATCGTAGGGCCATGGTCAATGTATGATGTCGACCTAGCTAAGGAGTTATCTGTTGCTTATGCTAATAACACATTACTTGCTAACACAGAGAGCCCCAGTCAAACTACTTTTAAAGACTTACCAGGACAATATTCCGGGATTCATTTTCCCCAAATTGCAATTGACTATACAGAATACAAAACAGCTGTGCTCAGTGGTTCAATTAATCAAACAACACCATCGCCGATAGTCAGTAATTGGTGTGCTGGTAGCGTTGTACAAACCAAAGACGCCGCAGGCAACATAACTAGTAACTGGCAATGTGATACGCCATATAGTGTCCCAGCAATGGATGCTTACTTCGCGTTATTGGCTGATTATCAAATCTACTCCACTGTTCAAGGTTACTTCCAAACAGCCACTCCCCCGCAACCTCCTCCAGGAACCGGCAGCTGGTCACAGGATATTACGGAGTATGCGATGGGCTTGTTCATACTACAAATCCTCTTAGGAGCGGGCTTTGCAACATATAAATACTTTAAAGAGAAGGCGGCGGATAAAAAGAAAGTTGCTGAGGCTAAGGAAAAGGCTGAAGGGAATGAGTCTGCTAATAGAAGCGGAACAGCAGAAGCTATTTCTACAGATAAAGGAACGAGAGCGGGTCAAAAAGTTGAGGCCGGTACACGTGCAAAAGAAGTAGAAGGTGGGCCTACAGCAACAGATCGCGCTGCTGGATCCAAAGCTAACGCAGTAGAAAACCTTGTTGATGAAATTAGACTTGGTAGAATAAAAGGTATAACGTATGGTCAGAAGGTTAATGAAATGACGGATGAATTAAAAACAAAGCTCAGTAGTGCCATGGTCGAAGCTTCTGGCAGAGAAGTGACTGCGGAAGAGGCAATGGCGCAAATTGCAAAAGCCTTCGAAGGAAAAGTAGACTCCGCTATCGAAGACATTTTAAGAGACATAAAATTTTAATAGACTTCTTCCGTAATTCACAGTTTCTACTCGCAACATCCCCCCCCTCGACTGACGCTCGGGGTGAGTGGGGTTCGGGACGAGCGTGTCCGGCATAGCCTCTGGCGACGCCTGGAGCGGGAAAAAATTTTATTTCAAGATAGTTACGGAAGAGCTCTAATTTTGACACTTAATGCAATTTAAAAAACTGGTGGGCGATGGAAATTTTCTGTCGCCCTCTAAGCCATATACCTCACCCACACCGACCTTAACATAAAATCCAAATCCAAAATTTGCGGGGCCCATTTTAAAATATCTCGGGCGCGACTGGCATCAGCCACCAACACCGCCGGATCCCCTGCTCTTCTACCAACTAATTCTAATTTTAAACTAACACCAGTAACCCGTTCGACCGCTTGCACAATCTGCAACACAGAATACCCATATCCAGTGCCCAAATTAAAAATGTCACTCGGTAAATTATTTTGCAGGTGCTCGAAGGCTAAGTAGTGCGCGGATGCTAGATCCCACACGTGTAAATAATCCCGTACGCAACTGCCATCAACCGTATTATAATCATGTCCAAAAATCTTAAAGCTAGCCTGACCATAACTAGCTTGATTAGTACTCGCCTGCTTATAACTCGCCAAACTATTATCCGCTTGATTAATAACTGCACGAAACAACAATGGGATCAAATGGGTCTCGGGCGTATGCTGCTCAAATAAATTATATTCTGGTAACGCTCCAACTGCATTAAAGTATCTTAAGATCACGAATTGTAAATTATAAGCTAGTGCACAATCTTGCAAAATCCTTTCGACCATCAATTTAGTCTTCCCATAGGGACTAATGGGATGGCACGGGTGCTCTTCAGTTAATGGCAAAAATTCTGGCACCCCGTAAACTGCGCAGCTAGAAGAGAAGATAATTTTATTGATTCCGTGCGCCAGCGCTATTTTAATTAATTTAATAGTCTTAGCGACGTTGTTTTCATAAAAATCTAACGGGCTAGTAACAGATAGGCCAACTTCAGTAAAGCCAGCGAAATGCATGATCGCTAAAATTTTATAGCTAGTAAAAATTTTGTGTAACACCTGCTCATCCGCAAAATCAGCTTGAATAATTTTTTCAGGCCAAGTTGGCGCAAAATCTTGTTGCTGAGAATAGTCGTCTAAAATAATTACTTTATAACCCTGTTGAGTTAAATATAAAGCAGTGTGTGAACCAATGTACCCGGCTCCGCCCGTCACTAAAATTGCTTGTGTCATAATTTTGATACCATTTATTAATTGATCTTTAATGCACACTAATTGTTTTGTGCTAACCACTGGCCCCTAAACTCATTAGGGGCCAGTGGTAAAGTTTTAAAATTCTAAGCCTAAATTAAACCAAGCTGCCCATTTTGCTGGCGCCGTATTATCAGTCTTCATGTCAAACGAACCACCACCAGCTAAATAAACTGGATGTGGTCGATCAGCCCAATAATAATTTAGTGTCACATAAAAAGTATTTAAAAAAGTGCCCGCCATCGCCGCAGAGTTTAAATCAATTTGATCTTCGGAGATTGCTAAAAATTTCGCGGTAGTACTACTAGCGTTAATTTGATCATTAGTAATATTGCCATAAGTATTAATTGTCGCTTGATCACGAGTAGCCCCGCCAGCGATCATATTGCCGATATTGCTATCGTAGATCGCCGCGATACCAGCATTACTATCCCAACGGCCAGCAAGCTTAACTATTTCTTGTGCGCGGCAAAATACGTGATAACCAAATTCACCTCTAAAGCCGCCATTCTTAAATAAGAAACCCAGATTAAGATCGCGCTGTGCCCCAGGTGTGACATTCATCGATTGCGTAAAAATATTAATACCAGGCGTCACACTAGTTGCACCATAATCAGCATAAACTGACATGTAACGTGACCATGGTTTGCCCTTAAGATCAAAGGACCGCATTTGTTTATTTTCCCCAAAGAAAATTCCGGCCGTATCGAGCGTCCAATATAAACCCATCTCTTCGGAATGCCAGACTCTAAAAAAAAGTGAAGCAGCCGAATATAAACCCATATGACCGTTATTACCAACCACTGGTTCAAACATCCACTCGGCATCTGGTGTATTACCAGTTGGTAAAATTATGCCCCAATAAGTTGAAAACGCATGTGTTTCAGTTTTGTTATATGTGTAACCCAGTTTAACTTGAATATCGGCAATTCCAAAAGCTGAACGAGCAGAGTCATCGATTTTACCATAGTACCAACCTGGCTGCTGAAATGCTTCGATCATATTGTTGTAATAACCATCGGGTGTTGGCCCAGTGCCGGTGTTAATAAAATCTTCTGAGACTTGTAAATCATTCGTGACATTTAATAAGGGAATAATAAATTCCCACCAAAAACCTTCGTCTAAATATTCCGATAAATGCTGATGATAAGTTAATGCTGTCCCGACCATAGTTTGCTTTGGTTTAAATTTAACCAAACTTTCAAACCTATAATCTTGTAAACTAATTGGATCACCAGTAATAGGAATAGCATTAGTAAATACATTAAAGTAATTTGCTAACACATCTAAAGTGCCATTATAAGCGGCCGTACAACCAAATTCGCCACAAATCATAGATGATTTACCGTTAGGCAAAAAGTAGCTACCCAGATCATCATGATGACCCGTTTGAGAGAAGTAGGGCGTAAAATAAACTTGGTAAAACTGATCCTGTTGATATGGCTCTAATAATGTCCGATTGAGCGGTAAAGTTTCTGGTGTAGTTGGATAAAATGGCATCCGCGGCCAGAGACAAGCCCGACTAGAAATTTTAACTTGATTAGTATTATCGTCGGCTAAAATTAAATTAGAAACCAAAATTAGATTTAAAAAGCAAAAAAAATTTCTAAAAAACTTAATGCTTAAAATATTATTTTTCATATAACCGTTGCGCTGCATACCACTCCTAAACACACACTGCTTCACCAGGCGCATAAATCCATATAGTCCCGCCCGCTCGTCCCGAACCCTGCTCACCCTGAGCGTCAGTCGAGGGGGGGATGTTGCGAGAAAAAGACTCCTAAAAATCATCATGCGACATTCTAGCACAAAACTATTAATTTGGTTAAATTTAAAAACAGTTAAATTTGTAAACCCAAAAATTACGAGTAATAATTTTATGAACCATAACCCAGAAGCAAATTTAAAACCAGAACAAGACCAAGCTACACAACCCCTACTAAATCAGTCGCCAACCCATAATTCGCAAAACAACCAAAATTTAGTGCAAGCTGCCCAAATTTTAGCTACACTGCGCACTGAAATTTCCCAAGTAATCGCAGGCAATCAAGAACTAATCGATTTAATGCTAATCGCGATCGCTTGCCGCGGACACGTGTTACTAGAAGGCATGCCGGGTGTTGCCAAAACTACTTTAGTTAAAACTGTTGCCCAAGCGTTAGGCCTGAATTTTAAACGCATTCAGTTTACCCCAGATTTATTACCCAGTGATTTAATTGGCACTTCGATTTATAATCCCAAAACTCTAGAATTTGTGATTAAACCTGGTCCAGTGTTTACTAATATTGTGCTAGCAGACGAAATTAATCGCGCCCCCGCTAAAGTACAATCTGCTTTACTAGAGTGTATGCAAGAACAACAGGTGACCATTGGAAATGAGAGTTTTAAATTAGATTTACCGTTTTTAGTTTTTGCTACCCAAAATCCAATTGAACAATCGGGAACTTATTTATTACCAGAAGCACAACTAGATCGCTTTATGTTTAAATTATTGGTCCCATATCCCAATAGTGAAGTTGAAAAACAGATTATTACTAGGTCACAGCAAGTGATTCAGACCCATGCGATTATTTCTAAGCCCCAATTAACTTTACTTCAAGAGCTAGTCGACCAAGTTTATGTCGATGAAAAAATTATCGAATATATTGTAAAAATTGTACAAGCCACGCGCAATCCCGCTAAATTTAAATTGACTATCGCCGGCTATATCGCACTTGGTGCTTCGCCACGCGCCAGTTTAGCAATTTATCACAGCGCTAAAGCTTATGCACTGATGCACCAACGCCAGTTTGTGATTCCTGATGATATTAAAGCAGTCGCTCCGGCTTGCTTGCGCCACAGAATTGCGCGTAGTTATGAAGCACAAGCCAATCAAATTTCAACTGATAATATTATTGCAGATCTATTGGAACAAATTGTCACGCCATAAGCTTGACAAAAAATCAGATCCGTCAGAGTATTGTTCGAGAATCAGCTAAAACAAAGGAATGTGTGCATGCGGCAGCCCTTTTGGATTGTAAACAGTATCTTACTGTTAGAGCTTTTGGCTTCCACATATTTCATTTTATTTATGCCAGTCAAAATGCCTAATATAAAATCGATTACGCTGGTTGCACTTCCGCAATCCCAGGTGATCCATTCTGACGTCCAAGATTACAGTTTAATTTACTTAAACGATCTTTTTGGCACCAAATCACAACCTGCTGAACTAACCGAAGAATTTTCAGTTGAATCAGATAATTTTCCCTTGGCACCAGAATTGAGTCAACCAGAAGGGCTAGCGCCATTTGCCGCGCCGTTCTTAGAACCGCTAAATATTAATTTAACTGGCATCATGACCTTTGGTAATAATCAAGAAAATGTTGCCATTATCGTAGATCAAACTACTAAAGAAGAAACCAACTATCGCATTGGCGATCGTGTCCAAGATGCCCAGATTATTAATATTACTAAACATAAAGTCGAATTATTGCGCAACAATGGCCAACAAGAAACTTTATATTTATATCAACGTGAAGCTAAAAGCGACATGGAAAAAACTGATATTAACTGGAGCAAGTTTATTCAGACTACTGGATATCATCAAATTGCCATCGATCTAGACCAGTTTACTGAGCATGTGCGAAATTTGGGTAATCTAATTGAATTATTAGACCTGACAACCGCTTTCCAAGATGGTGAAAATCTAGGCTGTCGCATTGGTCAAGCTGGCTATAAAACACTGGGCAACACGCTTGGTTTTGAAACTGGTGATATAATTTTAGCAATTGCGGATATTCCGACTAAGAGCACTAAAGACAGATTTGAAATTTACCAAAAGCTAACTACTAACAGCAATAATTCTGTACCCGTCACATCCCTCGATTACACTCGGGACGAAAGGGATAAAACTGATACTAATAAACGGGATAAAACTGATACTAATAATTCTAGTAACTCTAATAATTTAACTAATTTTACAATCGAGATTTTGCGACACAATCAACCAATTAAGCTGACTTATAATATCACTGACGAAGAGCCAGAAATTAGCTTACGTAATCGCTTAGTTCCAGCGCCAAGTACCACGCGTAGTGCGCAAGAAATTTCCGAAGCTGAATTTGTATTACCTGATCATCCGAAAGATTTAAAGATTAACGATCTTAAACGCGAAGCCCAAGTTCCAGTGCCAGTTGTTTCACAAAATAAACCAAACACACTCGAAAAAATACAACAACAAGATCGTCAGCGGATGTTAAAGGCTCAGGGAGGTGCACATGCATAATGGTTCGATACTCTTTCTTCTGAAGTCGAAAAAACTCACCACGAACGTATTATTGGTATTATTACTACTATTAACTTTAATTAGTACCAATACACTTACAGCGCGTATTAAAAAAACTAGGCCAGTTGCCCAGACTGCTGATACTAATGTGTCTGAACAAGCTGGTGCAAATAATAACCCTGGTGAGATAAATAAAACTAACTCAGCAATAGTCTCTGGAACAAAGTTTGCAACTAACACTCGCAATATAGATTTAGATTTAGCACCGATTTTAAAACCAACTAAAAATACACCAGATTTTCAAGAGTTTAATTTTCCAGCTACGCCCGAAGAATTAGTGGGACTAGACGCACAGGCTGCTAAAAATAATCCCTACAATCATGCTCGTAAAAACTTAGTTGATAATAATAATAGTAACTCGCGCGCTAAAACTAAACCAAAACTACTAGATTCGCATGATACTAAGACACTTGACACCAAAAATAGTCTGGCTATTAATAATAATTCTATTAACCCAAATAATACCGGACCGGAATTAAGTTCAGACTTAGATCTAAATCAAGATACCCCATTTAGCGCTGACATCTCATTAAATTTTGAGAACGCTAGTTTGTTAAATTTTCTCAAAAAAGTAGAACTAATCTTTAAAATCAGTTTTGTTTTCGATGAAGATATTAAGCCAACTAAAGAACCTAAATCTAAAGACACTAAAGAACCAGATGCTTATAGCAATAGCCCCAAAGAAGATGGTGCTAGTACTGGCGCAGGCAATAGTAATTCTACTAGTAAAACTGGCCTAGAAAATAGCAAGATCTCATTTGCAACTAATCAACCATTAACTAAAAGTGAATTATGGCACCTAACTGACCAGTTCTTAAAAGTAGCTGGGTATGCCCGCGTGCGTGTCACTGGTGTCAGTGAACCAATTTACCGTATTACAGCATTGGGTACAGCTATGCAAGAAGTAGTACCCGTATTTATTAATGTCGATGCGAATAAAATCACTGAGAGTGGTGTAATTAGATATATTTATTTCTTAAAAAATAGCACGCCCGCGCAAATGCTCGAAGTGCTGGATAAAATCAAAAGTAAGAACGCTAAAATTAGCAGCTTCGCAAATCTACGCGCGCTAATTTTCACTGACACGGCTTATAATATTAAGTCACTGATGGAGATTGTGCGTGAACTCGACGGCGCTAATACCCCCGAGATGCTCTCGATTATTAAACTTAAGCAAGCCGATGCAGCTGAAATTGCTGATTTAATTAAAAAACTAGCAGGCGGCAAAGATACTAGCGCTGATAAATATGGTTATCAAAGTCCATTTGCTAAAAGTAATAAGCTCAGTTCGTCACTCAAAGAAGCACGCGTAATCGTAGAATCACGCTCTAATACACTTTTGATTTTAGGTTCTCGCACAGCAATTGCTACAGTTGAACAAATTGTGCAGGAGTTTGACACTGATCTGCAAAGACGACGCACCAATTTTTGGGTGGTGCCACTAAATCATACCCCAGCTAAACAGATGGCGGAACTATTAAATCAAGTGACCCAATTTGGTGCTAACGCCACACCAGGCGTAGCTGGTGCTAACTTAGGTGCCGGTCAAGCGCGGTTGCATGGCCAAGATCGCTTATTTGGTAATTTACATTTTGAACCCGAAGTTCAAGGTAATAATTTAGTCATTCGCGGCGAACCAGAAGATTATAAATTAGTCCTAGATGTGATTAAACAGCTGGATAAAAAACAACCCCAGGTAGCTATCGAAGCAATTATTGTGACATTGCAAACTGATGACCTCAAAGGTTTGTACTCTCAAATCAACAGTGCTCAAAATCGCAATGTGAACGCTGCTACAAGTGGTTGGTTTAACAATCCCACTAACGGCGGCGCAGTAGTCACTGATCCGACCACTGGCAGCTTAATTGGTAATTTATTAACCTTGGCGCAAACTAGTACGGCCGGCTCCACCTTGATTTCACTAGGTAAAAATAGCGCCTGGGCTATGATTGGGGTTTTAAATAGATATACGCGTACCAATGTAATTGCTTCACCATTTGTGATCACTACTAATAAATATCCCGCCCGCGTGGTAGTTGGACAAACTCGACGCGTTTCATCTGGTACTGTAGTAGCAACTGGAAATACCTTAAATGCCATTCAAGAAATGTCGGCCAACTTAGAGCTAAATATTATTCCTCAAATTAATAGTGATGGTTTAATCAATTTAGAAGTAGCTATAAAAATTGAAAATTTCTCAGTTAAAGGTGATGATCCAGACAATATAGATTCTGGTAATACATCAATTAAAGAGGTGCAAACTTGTACTAATGTAGCCAACGGTGAAGTATTAGCATTGGGCGGTTTAATTAAACGCACAACTACTAACACTGAAACTAATGTACCAATTTTAAGTAAAATTCCCATTATCGGTAACTTATTTAGAAATCGCACTTCTGAAAATATTAAAGACACGCTATTAATCTTTATTACGCCCAGAATTATCACTAATGACCAAGATCAAACATGCAGTTATACACTAAGCAAATCTGAAGATTTACAACAAGCACTCGGTGAAATAAATTCTAAAACAAAGAGTCGTGATCCAATTGTAAAATGGTTCTTTAAAGATTATCGCCACGAAGAAACTGATGAAGTACAAAAGTTTGTCGATCGCCGCCAAGGTACACCAGGCGCTATGTGTTTAGCACCAGTTGGTACATCAACCGCACAACTAGCCGATACATCTACAACCGTATTACCACGTCGCAAATCAGCCCTACTCGCAAGTGTTCCTAGCCATTATAGTGAACAAGAAGATAATAATAGTAATAGTAGTGGCAAGCAAAATTCTAAAAAAACAGCTCAGGAGTTAGACCAGGAGCTTAACACATGATCCAAAACCTGTTTATTCCGAATGTAATTAACAACTACTATTTGATTTCACAAAAAATTTTAAGCTTTTCGCTCAATCGTAATCATGTCACTGCTTGTCAAATTTTAGCTGCGGGCAACACTGTAACGATTCAAGAAATTTATCGTGAAGAGCTGGAATTTGATTCTGGCTTAACTTATGAACAATTAGTCTCAGCTGCTATTAAAAAAATTATCAAAAAAAACAAATCTAGCTTAATTACTTTTACCGTGCCCAGCACGCACACGATCTTTAAAGAACTTGAGTTACCATTCTTAGATGCGCAAAAAATCAATCAGGTGCTTAAATTTGAAGTTGAAGCTAACCTACCATTTGCAATCGATAAAGCCGTCGTTAGTTTTATTATTACCAGTCAAGATTTAAGCAAAAAAAGCTCACAAATACTAGCAGCGATTGTTCAGAAAAAAGATTTAGAGTATTACCAAGATTTATTTAAAAAAGCTGGCCTCAAAGGTGTTGACCAATTTACTGTAGAGCTATTTGATAGTTATGCGCTGTTTCAAAAGATTCCAGATTATCATACATCATATAATCAAACATATAACCAGGCACACAGCCAGACACACAATCAAGTTAATACTGCCCCAGCTAGTACACCAGCAAACAAATCTAGTTTCGATCAAGTTAGTCTGACCAATACAAGCAAAAAGCAAACTGCGCAGATTGTTTTGAATTTAGGTGATAGCACAACTACCATAATTTATTTAGATCAAAACAAGTTGCAGCTTTCGCGCGTGATCCCACGCGGATTTAATTACCTAGCTCGGCAATTCTCGCAACGGGCTAAAATTAGCTATCCCGAAGCATTAGAACTAATTAATCGCGTTAATTTATCGCATGCGATTGATCAATCGCATACCACTCAGCTAAAAGCGGTCTTGGGCGAATATTTTAATTTAATCTCAGCTACGTTAGAATCTTTTGCTGTTAATCTACAAGCCCAGCACCCAGGTATTAATTCTGACGCCAAACTTGAGCTCAAACAAATTATATTGTTACAAAGCGAACAAGTTATTGCAGGTCTATCAGAGTTAATTAATCAAACTTTCAAAATCAAGTGTTATAATTTAGAACTAACTAAATTATTAGACAATAAAGTTTTTAAAACAAATCTCAAATTGAGCTCCAGCGATTATGGTCCCATCGCGGGGGCGTATAATAGCATTGTCCAGGATCATAGTAATTTAGAATATGGGCGCACCAGTAGCGGATTATTAAAGCATCAAATCGCAGTTGGCTTAATCTTTAGCTTAATCATCTTGGGTGCAATTAGTGGCCATATTTTTTGGGAACTTAGCAACTTAGATGGCAAATTACAGAAAGCTGAACTAGAAACGCTTAATCGTCTGAGCAAAACCTTTAATTTAAATGCTAAAGAAAAGAAAACTTTGCCGCTAGCTATTAGATCTGCCGAAGGCAAAATCGAACATGAGTCTAAAATTTGGTTTGCTTTCTCTCGGCAAACTCGGGTTTCAATCTTAGAATATCTACAAGAGTTAAGTAAAATTATTAAGCCTGAAGAACTTGGTCTAAAACTAGAATTACTAACTATTGCAGACACCCAAATGACACTCCAAGGTAAAATTACCACTGGTCAGGGCCAAAAAGCAGACTATGCGGCCCTCAATAAACTAACTTTTGAATTAAGAAATTCAAACTTATTTGAATTATCTAAAGAACCACAAGATATCGATTTTGAGATTATCTTAAATCTTAAGAATGGGGAGCAATTACTATGATTAACCGCTTACTCGCCCGCATTGAAAGTTTTTTAGCTACTCAAAATAGCAGCATGTTTAGAAACTATATTTTAGTTTACATAGGTACGTTTTCGGTACTCTGCGGTGGCTTAATTTTTTATTATAATTATCGCACCGCAGCTATGATTAAAAATATTAGAACTTTAAATACTAAGCGTGTTCAAGTACAAGAATTACTCAGTAAAGAGCTTACTATTCGTGAACAACAAAATTTGGTCGATGAATTAATTCAGCAAGACAAAAACTTTTTAATTATGCACTATTTTGAAACCATTGCAGAGCAGTTAAATTTAACTAATAAACTACAAGAAAAGCCGCGCTTAACTACTAATGAGCCCGCCATGTTAAAAAGTAAGGGCTATTCAGAGTTAATCTTAGAAATTAAACTAGATGATCTAAATATGTGGCAAGTCACACAATTACTAGAAGAGCTAGAAAAAAATAAACGCGTGTATATTAAGAATTTAGAGTTAGAATCTAACCCAGACACTCCACCAACTGTTAGTTTGTTATTAACAATTGCGACGCTTAAGAATCATACTGAAATTAACCAGGCTGGTTAAAATTAAAAATAGAGAACTGAAATGGTAAAACTCGAGTTGGACTCTTTATCAAAAAGACTTTATCACGCTCGTCCCGAACCCCGCTCACCCCGAGCGTCAGTCGAGGGGGGGATGTTGCGAGATCAGACTGTGAATTACGGAAAAAGTCTAACAATAAATATTTTAGAATTAATAAATTTTTCTCGAATAAAATTATCACAAAAGTTTTATCCCGCTCGTCCCGAGCGAAGCGTAGCGCAGTCGAGGAATGTGGTGGAAGATTGGTTACTGAACCTAGCTAAAAAGAATACTTTTTGGCCCGTTCGTGGTGGATGCCCCATCGGGACGTATCGAACCATAATTTCAAAATTATGTCTAATGATACTAGTTACAACTAACACTAATCTCTATACTGCTCCAGCTACTATTACCAGCAAAAAAATTAAAGCTAAAGATCTCGTACTTTTTGATTACGAAAACGAAGATCTAGTCGATATTATTAATAAGTTAGCTGAACTTAAAACTAGTGCTACTGGCAAAAAGACTAATATTTTATTTCCGCAAGCACCAGATACTATTAAAACTAAGATTACTTATACGCATAATAAAAAATTAAGCATTCACAGTGCCTGGAACTTAGCGCTAAATTTCTTAGAAATTGCCGGTTATAGCTTAGTTCCGAATGAACATTTTTATGAAGTAGTACGTAATCGCAAATTTGTTGGTAAAAATTTAAAATTATACATCGATACTGATTTTGATAAATTACCCAATAACGACGAACCCATTAGATATATTTATTATTTTAAGAATATTAATTTAACTAACGATCAAGAAGCACAAAAAGAACTCGGCGGGATCTTAAGTTCGATCTTACCTGGCGGTGTCAGTGCTGGCGCCAGCACTAGCGATAATTATGGTGCTAATCCCTATGCCCCAGCAGCACCTAGTGCTAGCACTAGTGGCCAAGAAATTACCATCCAATTTGATCCACCAACTAATAGTTTAATTTTAGCTAACCGGGCAAACTGTTTACGCCAAGCCCTGGAAATTGTACAATGGCTAGATAACTCTGGCTTTAAAGAAACGGTCGCGATCCTAGCTTTAAATCACACCGATGCTTATCGGATCGAAAAGATGATCGAAGAATTACTTAAAGAGCAATCTGACGATAACCTGGGTTATGGTTATAAGCCAGCTGGCAATAAAAAATCTGGTACTAAGTATTTACAAAACGTGCGAGCTATCTCAGTTGGTCGCACTAACTCGCTGGTTTTAATGGGCGACGCCGCTTCTGTCCGAAAACTAAAAGATTTAATTGTCGAAAATTTAGATCAATCTGTAGACTCCGGTCGCTCAATTATTCATATCAAGCCACTGCAATACTTAGATGCCAAAAACTTCGCCCCAGTCTTACAAAATTTAGTCCGTGGTAAACGCAACCAACAAACTAGTAGTCCTACCGCCGGTACTAATAATCCTACAGATAGTTTTAAAGATGTGATTGTGCTATCTGAAGAGTCTGTTAGTGCCCCACAAGTTAAAAAAGAAAGTGGTGGCAAAAAAAACGACACTTTTAAAGACGAAAAACCTGGGGCTGAATTTCAAGAATCATATAGTTATAGCAACAATTTAATTGTTTCGGCTTATCACGATGATTGGAAAGTCCTAGAAAAAATTATCGAGGAAATGGACCAACCGCAATTACAAGTAGCTCTTGAGATAATTATTGCAGATCTACAACTAGATGAATTACAATCCCTAGCTGCACAAGCCCGGGGACTACACCAAAACAATATGTCACCAAAATTGTCTTGGCAATCAGCACAACTCGGCGCGCCAATTTTAAATTATATCCCGCCAGTTACTCCTTCAACTCCCATCCCTCCCACCAGCAAAATTGATATGGGTCGCGCCCTAGATGCTGATTTATTAACTGGTGTTGACCCCTTTGGAGACTCGTTAGTTAACTATATTCAAAATGGCGCTGCGGTAATGTCTTTTAATGATGGCAATGGAATTGCCTATGTGCTTGACTTATTAAATAAAATGAAATCATATAAAATTTTATCACAGCCGTTCATAGTCACCCAGAATCACAAACAAGCCATGGTATCTGTGGAAGATAATAAATTAAGAGCGGGCGATGTGGTACCAGAAAATGGTACTTTTGTGCGTAAAAATATAAAATATCGGGCACGTTTAAGAGCAACCATTTTTCCTAATATAAGTGCCGATGGTTCTAATATTAACCTTGGCATTAAAGTAGAAGTACAAGACTTTAATCCTGAATTAGGTTCACTTGGAAACGTAATTAATAATCGCGAAATCACAACTAATACCAATATTAAGAATAATGATGTTTTGGTACTAGGTGGTTTGACCAGGCGTGATGATACTGATTCACAAACCGAAACGCCAATTTTATCCAAAATCCCGATCATCGGTAATTTTTTCAAAAATCGCAGCCAAGACAATATTAAGCGCACATTAGTAGTATTTATCGCACCGAAATTAATTTATCCACGCAAAAACAGCATTGGTGACTTTACTGGCAATAGATTAGGACAAGCCGCCAAAGAGACCATCGAAAATGGCCAGGTTTTCGACAATGTGCGTGACCCAATTACCCGTTTCTTTTTCCCTAAGATTGGTCATGAAAACTTAAAAGTAATCAATCAATTTGTGCATCAATCGCAGCACTAAATCTTGATTTTATTACTAACCATTTAATTACATGAGTTCTTGAGTTGTATCAAAGCAACAATAATATTTAAAAGTACCATCCTCGTGACGATCTCGACAGGGATATCTTACTGTAGCAATCCGCTTGCCATCAATATCTTTAATATCCTGAATGCTATCGCAGATTTTACTATTGCCATTATTGTTTGTTAAACGACAATTACTATCTCGCCAATTACAAAGTACTCCATATGACAGATTAAAACTCGCTGCACCTATGAGTAAGATTAAACCCAGAAAATAACCTTTAAATCGCTTAGCGCTCATAATAACCCCCCCCCATAGAAACCCCATTAATAGATACTTAATTATTGCTATCAGGGTAACTTAAACTGGAACCAGAATTCAAGAATTTTGATTAAAACGTGTTATTTAAGCTATCTATGGCTGATTTATAATCGCTTAATTAAAACCCCTTGATCTCAAATCTATAGGATCTAGAAAGCCATATTGATAGTACCACGAACCGAAAAAATCCGAATACGATCAGTTTTGGCCCAACTGCCACCAATCCCGAACCCAACCACTACCGGATGCTCCGTAGCAGGAAAATGGCTACAGCTATGATTAAAGTGAAAAAAAATACTATTGCGAAAAATATCATCTCCAGCAATATAACCAGGACGCAAACATATTGCTTGGTTAGAAAAAATAGTTAAATTATACCCACTTTCATAAGTGTTTTGTGATTTGTGGTATAGCAAAGATAGTAAAAAATCTGTCATATTACCTGGCTGTATATCTGCCCCTGCTGGCAGAATAGGACACCATTCACGGCTAAAAAAATGGATCAACCGTCCTTGAAAGATCCCGATCAACGATTCTTCTGGTGCACCAATAAAATCATGCGATAATTCCGTTCCAGCCCCAGCACTAAAAAACCTAGTGCCAACTAATGTATCAAATTTTTCAGCCTCAATGACTTTGCGCTTAGTTGGCAAGCCACCACAAGCATAAAGCACAAATTGGGTACGATTAGACAAAAACACATCGTGCCCAGCCTGCATAATAATATCATCCAGGCCAGTAGCCGACGCCTTAGCTACAAAAGTACCCGTAGTAGTTAAATTTTCATGCTCTAGGCCAGTTGAAATTTCGCTCCACCAAGATTTGGCAGGTGTGTAATTTAAATTTAACATTAAACCAGATGTCTTATGTTTATCAAAAACATCAACATTCAAACTCTCACGCACAATGTGTCGATCCACAAAACTTCTCCGGGCTACACGTCTGGACGACCGTGTCCGGCATAGCCTCTGGCGACGCCTGGAGCAGGAAAAAATTTTATTTCAAGATAGTTACGTAAGAGCTCTATTTTCTAATTTTAGACTTAATCTTTGCGCCAGCCGAGATACTTTTAACTATTTTTTTAGGTTTAACTACTGACAACAACAATGTTTGCTTAGGCAGACTTACACAAATTCCAGGTTTACTTTTAGTCTTTGTTTTAGCAATTTTGATAGTAACAGTTTGTCCCAAAATATTTAAAAAAGAGAATAGTCGCTCTAAGGAAAATCCAGTTAATTTTCCGCTATTGAGTGCCGATATTTTTGGTTGATCTACTCCAAGCAGTTTAGCTGCTGCTATTTGTGTTAGCTTCCGTTGCTTAATGAGATAATTAATTTGATATGCTAACTCGGCTTTAGCTAGCCGCTCTTCAGGGTTAGAGAGTCCTAAATCAGCAAAAATATTGCCTGAACTAATCGAATAATTTTTATCTTTCATAATTTTTCACTTTTTCTTGAATCGCACTTTATATATCTCTATTGCTAATTTTAAGCGACTATGAATTAAATCTATGTCTTTTTGTGGCGTCTTAATCCCCTGCTTAGATTTCTTCTGAAATGAATGTAAGACAAATATCACTTCTGTCATTTGAACCGTATAAACAACCCGATATGTTCCAGATGCATCTGAATCAATAATTTCAATAACCCCGCGCTACCAAAACCCTTTAAGACTTTGGCTGCACCATGCTGTTGCCCTTTTTGAGCTAAAAACAATCCGTAACCCATAAAATCCATCACATTTTCTGGCAAACTTAATAAATCTTTTTTGCTAGAACTAATCCAAATTATTTCTTTTAGCGTCACAATATCTCATAAATTATGCTAATTTAAACATATTATGACATTAACATTAAAATAAATTAAATCAAAATATCTTCGATTTCCAACAATCTATTATACTTAGCAATCTGAAACCCCAAACCTATAGAGTCTAGAAAGCCATATTGATAGTACTGATAAATTCACCAATTTTAAGCTCAACAGCAATCAAGCAGCGCAAATGGCGATGGTAAAGTAAAATATCAATAAAATACTCTTTACCATCCACTTCTAATCTAAATTGTCGACCTAAATAAGCAAAAATGCCACCCATCTCATCTAAAAAGTCACTGATCTTGGCTATTAAGCCGTTTTCAAGTTGCCGCTCACTAAAATCATCATCTAATTCTAAAAAATCAAAAGTATACTCATCTTTAACGATTAACTGTGCTTTGTTATGCATCTCTGCTGGCAAAGCTGTATCAAAATTAGTTTGCCCAAGCATAATTTTTTCATATGTTTGATTTTCAATACGGTTAGCCAGCTCAGTTTTACTCCATTTGTGCTTGCGAACCATGCGAATATAGAATTCACGCTCTAACACATCTTTACATTTGTTTAAAATATAAAGATTATGTGTCCAGCTAATTTCTGCAACCAGCGGCTGCAGTTTTAGATTTTTGCAATAAGACAGGTATAAATCGCGCATATTCCATAAATTTCTAGCCGAAAACCCTTTTATGCCAGGAAAAGCTTTTTGCAGATCTATCGCTAGTCCCTCGATCACAGAGTCACCCCATTGGTCGATACTTTGCTGCTCAACTATCTGTCGACCAATATCCCAATATAACATCATTAATTCTTTATTTACGGCTCGCAAAGCCGTAGACTGAGCCATTTGAATACGATTTTTAAGCTCTTTTAAAAAATCAGCATATTCATGTACTTCGATAGACTTGGTCATAATCTTAACTCGCTAGTATACTGACTATAAAACTAAATATAAAATACTCTGTAGCTTAATAATAATTATATTATAGCTGTAAATTTATCAAAATATCTTCGATTTCCAACAATCTATTATACTTGGCAATTTGATTGCCACCATGTAGACCACCCATTTTAAGATGAGTAGCATTAGTCCCAACCCCTAGGTCAACTATAAACGTATCCATAGAGTCGCCACCATAATGGGCTATAATCGTCATTAGATCGGATTCCTGGCACAGCTTAATGGCCTGAATGGCCTCAGTTACGGTCCCAATCTGGGCTGGCTTAATCACCACCGCTCCTACCATCTGTTGTTCCGCAGCATAGGCGATTCGTTCGGGATTAGTCGCTAACAATTCATCCGATACAATATGAATTTGTTGACCAAGTGCCACGTTTAATAATTGCCAACCAGTGGCATCGCTAATAGACATGCCATCTTCGATCGCATAGATCGGGTAATTTTGACAAATTTTGGCATATAGCTCGATTAATTTATCGTTAGTATAATCATGCCCATTCAACTGATATAAATTAGCGCTACGGTCATAAAAATCACTAGCGTTCACATCTAAACCTAAAACGAATAGCGGATCATCTGCGAGTGAAAACTGTTTTAGCGCTAACATAATATAATCTAATGGCGCAGTAGGTGACTCAAAATTTGCCTGTAAACCCCCTTCTGGACCAAAGGTAAATTCTGAAAATTTTAGATTAGTATTATTAGGACCATTAATATCAGCTGAGTTTAAATTATAATTTTTAATTAAAATTTCTTTGAGTTTATGTGCTAACATCACTGAGCGCTCTAGTGCTACGCGCGCACTTTTAGCGCCATACGGGATAGCTAAATATTCCCGAAATAGTGTAGCTTTATTTAAAGCAGCTGTTTTAGAACTTGGACCTATAATTTGGGAGTTAAAAACTTGCGAGCTGTTTTCGATTAAAGTAATCATGGGAATAGGCAGAGTCACTTGAGCATGGTCACAAACTAATGCAATCAGCTCAAATAATTGCATATTTTCAGCTACAGCCTGCGCTCTAAAAATTGCCTGACTAACAGCTAACATAGTGTTTGCACCAAAATTGGCTTTATTACTAGTGCCATCTAGTTCGATTAATTTTAGGTCAGTATGCACCCCATCTGGCGCACAGCCCATCACAATAGGAAAAATTTTATCATGAATAATATCGATAGATTTTTGCACGCCTAAACCTAATAAACGAGCATCGCCATCACGTAGTTCGACAGCTTCATGTGGCCCTTTAGAGACACTAGTTGGTGCTACTGAACTGATTACTGTGCCATCATCTAGTGTGACGTCACAAGCGATGGTTGGCCAGCCATTAGCATCTAAAACTTCTCGTCCCACTAAATTTACAATTTTCATTTAGCTACTCTCAGATTTTAAAACTTACCCATAATACCCTTCCCTCGACTGCGCTCGGGATGAACGGAGTGGGTATTTATTGAAACCTTTCTACCGCTCGTCCCGTCTTCGCTAACGCTTTGCCGGGCATAGCCCAAGTAGATCGCGTGTCCTGCATAGCTGAAAGAGCAACGCGGGAAGAGATATTGCGGATAAACAACCTATAGCTAAACATATTAAGTCTGAGAAAATAAAGTTTAAGTCTGAAAAAGTTAAATAAAGCTGCTATAAAAGCCAGAGACCTATCGGAATTTTATTCCAACGGGCCTCTGAATTAATTTTAAATCAATACTTTTACTTACTCTTCAGTACGTTCCATAATGCGAATCCCGCATTCATCTAAGCGACCTGGGTCAGCTTCGGTTGGTGAATCCATTAATGGGTCGTACCCACGCGCTGTTTTTGGGAAAGCGATTACATCACGAATCGACTGTGATTTGGTTAACAACATAATAAGGCGATCGATTCCTAGAGCTATGCCACCTAATGGTGGGAACCCCAAGCGTAAAGCTTCGAGTAAGAAACCAAACTTACGTTGCATAGTGTCAGGATCAACACCCAGTAATTCAAATACGCGAGCTTGCATATCAGCGTCGTAAATTCTAATTGAGCCACCACCTAGCTCTACGCCATTTAAAACTAAATCATAAGCGCGAGCCTTGATATCTTTAAGCTCTTTAGTTTCCCAACCCAATTCTGGTGATGTAAATGGATGATGCACCGAGTTCCAAGTTTTAGTATCACGATCAAACTCGAATAATGGAAATTGCGTGACCCAGGAAAAATTAAACTCGTCCGGGTTAATTAAGTTTAGTTTTTTACCTAGAATATTGCGTAAACGACCTAAGTAGGTCCACATATCTTGATAATCACCTGCTAATAAAAACAGTGTCGAACTTTTAGTTGCACCTGGGACTAGAGTTTGCACCTGAGCTAAAAAATTATTTGGTAAAAATTTAGCTACGGGCGATTCTGGTAAACCATTTTCATCAAATCTAATCCAGAGTAAACCGCCAGCACCCATTTCAATTGCTTGATTAACTAACTGATCTAGCTCAGATCGGCTAAATTGGTAATCAGGCACACAAAGCGCGCCAATTTTACCTTCTGGTAAACTTAGTGCTGCCTGTAAAAATTTAATTTCCGTTTCAGCAAAGATCTTAGATAGTTCATGAATTTTTAGATCAAAACGTAAATCAGGCTTATCAGAGCCGTACTGCGAAAACGCTTGGTCGTAAGTCATGCGCGGGAACGGCAAATTTAATTTTTGCTTAAATGCCGCTTCGAAGATGGCTTTTACCAAACCCTCGATAATGCTCATGATATCTTCTTCGTCAATAAACGACATCTCGATATCAAGTTGGGTAAATTCTGGTTGCCGATCAGCTCGTAAATCTTCGTCTCTAAAACAGCGAGCAATTTGATAATAACGCTCTAAGCCGCCAGCCATTAACAACTGTTTATATAATTGTGGTGATTGCGGCAAGGCGTAAAACTTACCCCAATGTACTCGCGATGGTACTAAAAATTCACGTGCGCCTTCAGGCGTATTTTTAGTTAATATAGGTGTTTCAACTTCGCAAAAACCACTATTATGCATATATTCACGCATTGCAAAAACTACTTTATTGCGGAATAAAAATTTTTCCGTAACTTCTGGTCTGCGTAAATCTAAATACCTATATTTTAAGCGTAACTCTTCATCTACTTTATGGGCATCTTCTAAAGCAAACGGTAGATTTTTACACTTATTTAATACTTCTAGTTCTTTAATCTGAATTTCGATCTCACCCGTAGCCATGTTTTTGTTAATGGTTTCAGCTGAACGAGCAGCTACTACACCTTTGGCTAAGATTACATACTCAGAACGTAAATCTTGGGCCAACTTATGCGCCACCTGATCAAAGTCAGGATTAAACACTAGTTGTACAATCCCACTGCGATCACGCAAATCGATAAAGATTAAACCGCCATGATCACGACGACGATGTACCCAACCAGTTACTACGACTGACTGGCCCAATGCTGCACTATTTATTGCTCCACAAACAACTGTTCGTTTAGAAGGCATATTCGATACCCCAGTTTAAAACAAATGCTGTTTTAGTATTCAAGAGTGGTGTTCCTGAGATACTAAAACCGTCATCATCTAATTGCTCCAATGCCGCTAAGTCATCTTTGCTTAGCGCTTTACCTCTAATATCTTTAAAATGTTGACCTGGTACAAAGAATCCACCAACCAAGAATCCTTTTAGGTTTTTCACAAATTGCATTGTTATTGTAGCGTTAAACTCTGTACCAAGATGCCTGCTAGCAGGCACATCAATTGAATGTTTTAACGGAATACTAAATTTCTTAGTAGCATAATCTTGCCAATAACTCAATAATCCCAAATTCCAATTCACGGCTTTAGAGCAGAATTTTCGATCGAAATTTAAGGCGCCACCACAATATAAAATATTATTAAAGCCAGTTACTTTAGATGGATAAACACCAGTGACACTTGGATCAGAAACAGATGATAATGGTCGAGCAATTGAGTTTGGCCCAATTACAAATAGTGAAATTACACGTTTACCAGAATAAACTTCTTGTAAACCAATAAAGCCCTGATAGTCGCCATCAACATTGCTATCGCCAAGACCTGTTAAATCACGATTCGGATTTTCATCGCCGGTGGCCCAGCCGACAGTTCCAGAAAGTTTTAACGCCTTGGTAATTAGCCAACTTAGATCAGCTACCAACATAAAACCTTTATAAATATTATGGTATTTTGGATTAAATCTAGTTGCGCCATTATATAACCCAGTATTATTGATCTGTTGACCATTTAAATCTGGATCATTACCAGCATATTTTTTCACAATCGCTTTATTGGTGCTACTAACTAATGCATTGGTAGTTAAATTACTGTTGCTATAAACTTTAGTGTATTGTTCCACTAAATTTCCATTACTATCTGCTTTTATCTCTATTTGGTTACTGTCCCAACCATGCACAGTCTGATGACCAAAGTTGGCAGCAAACTCACAACCCCATTGGAATTTTTCACCTTCATAGTCAACCATCAAGCCCGGGGTAATTAAATTGCTGGCACTGTCTGCTGGAAATTCAATCGATACTTCGGGATTACGATTAAATAAGAAATATGGTTCGATTACCAATGTACTATGATCGCCCTGCTTAACACTCATCGGGTACCATTTTACTCGCATCGCATAAACAAAATTTACATGCCCAAATCCGCGCGAACCATTCCATTCTGGATTTAACTCGTTAGTATAAAGTTTTTCGTTTATACGTCCAAAGTTATCAGTCCAATTGCGTAAAATTCCGAGGTACATATCATAGAAAACTTTGTCTTTAGCTAAATCACCATATAATAAAAACCCTGGCGCATTTTGATCAACGGTACTATCAGCATAGAAACCAAGTAAACCTGCAGATGAAGCATAAGCCGAACCAAGCGCAATACCGCGCCCTAATTCAAATGGGAATAAACCAGCTTTAAAATGCTGTATACCATCAGTGTTCACCCCAATAGTATTATTTAAATTAATATCGACCCAACCTTCACGTAACCAGAAGATCTGTTTACTAATATAATGGCCATGATCACCAAATGTTGCATCTGCCAACTTAATTGGCGTAGTGGAAGTGGTAGCAATCGAGTCTGGACTACCCCAGCGACTCTTATTACGCAACACTAAATAAGATTCTAAGGTTTTGCCAATTTTAGCTTTAGCTTTTAAATCCCAAATCCCTTGGGCCCATAATACTTGATCTAATGGGCTACCGCTAAACAACGCACAGTTTTTACTGTAAAAAATTTCTACGCGATTTTTCAAACCCACTTCAAATTCATTATCGTCCCACCGGCAACCAAAAATCTCTCTTTGTTTTTCGGTTGCTTTAGCGGCTTGGATATGCACAGATTCAGTGAGATTCTCGGCAGCAATTAGTTCGTCAACATTATCTAATTTTACTTTACTAGTTACTATTCCAGTATTACTACCAACTAAGCTAATATCGCTAGCATTAGTGTTAATCACACCATTGCCACTATTATTAGTCCCAACCTGATCCGGCTTAGCGTATAAGTTATCAGCAGTATTTAACCCGCCACATAACAATAAAAATATGATAATTGGGGACTTTATTTTGAAACCTGAGGTATCCATAGTTGTCTTCGACTCACGCGCGAAATTTGTTAATCGTCTGTACTAGCCTATATGTAGAGGGAAAAAGTTTTTTGCCATCAAGCACATGCTATATAGAAAAGTTAATCTGCAACACATATTTGTCAAATTTTAGTGCTAAAAAGCGCCTAGCTTATTTTAAAATCACCCTAACCAATACTCTAGGTAGTAATGGCCTGATCCCATTGTTTATTAGAGCTCTTCCGTAACTATCTTGTAAACTTACTTTCGCCCGCTCCAGGCGTCGCCAGAGGCTATGCCGGACACGGTCGTCCCGAACCCCGCTCACCCCGAGCGTCAGTCGAGGGGGGATGTTGCGAGAAAAACTGTGAATTACGGAAGAAGTCTAATATTAGCTCTGATAAGATATGAATCGAAGTCTTGAAAATTTCTCGATTAAGCCTGCCATTGCTGCGCTTTAGAATTCCAAGCCACGACATCTTGGGCCCATTTAATAATTTCTTCACTCAAATATTTATTAAATGCACAATGCCAATTTAACTTACTATCTAATTCTGAATTATGACTTAAGGCTTGTTCAGCATATTCCAGAGCAGCAGGACTTTGATTTAAAATTCTGCGATTTACATATAAATAATCAGCTGATTTATACCAAATATTATCAGGCTCGAGCTTCATAGCTTGTATCAACATTTTATGCACAGCTTCAACTTCTAAGCCCAGATATTCTTC
>CANKEI010000002.1 GCA_947481115.1 bacterium | reverse complement strand
TAGAAAACAATTACCTTATTATAAAATATATTTTTATTATAAATTATAGTTTATGTGTAACTTACTGGTTGATAGATTAGAGCTAAATTAGCTTTGTACTTAGCACAGAGTTATGAAAACGGGGATTCCATTAGGGGGAGTACTGGCTTATGAAAAAATTATTGATTGTCGAATCACCTGCCAAAATTAAAACTATCACCAAGTTTTTAGATCGTGATTTCCGGGTGATGTCCACCATTGGACACATTAAAGATTTGCCTCCCCGTAAAATCGGGGTCGAGATAGCTAAGTCTGGTGAAATCACACTAGAATATGATGTCCTTAAAGATAAACAAAAAGTAATTACTGAGATTGTGCGAGAAGCCCAAAAATGTGGTGAGATTTATTTGGCACCCGATCCTGATCGTGAAGGAGAGATTATTGCCTGGCATATCGGTCAAGATATTGCCAAAGTGATCCCCAAGGGCACTAAGATTTTTAGAATTACTTTTAACGAAATCACTAAAGAAGCCATTCTCGAAGCCATCGCTAATCCTGGCGAAATTGATGAACGCAAAGTTGCTGCCCAGCAAGCCAGGAGGGTGCTAGATCGTTGGGTAGGCTATCAAGTTTCCCCAATTTTATGGCGTAAAATCTCCAAGGGTTTATCTGCTGGTCGCGTTCAATCAGTCGCCTTACGTTTAATTTGTGACCGAGAAACTGAAATTTTAAATTTTAAAGCCGTAGAATATTGGACCATCGATGCGATTTTTAAAGCCGCTAAAGCTGAATTCAGCGCCCAATTAACTAAAGTTAACAATAAAAAAGCAGAGCCTAAAACCCAAGCTGAATCTGAAGCTATCACCAGTAAATTACAGCAGGCCCAATATACTGTTAGCTCGATTGAAGATAAGCAACGCCTAAAAAATCCGTTACCACCCTTTATGACCAGTACTTTACAGCAAGCTGCTTATAACAGGTTAGGTTTTTCGGTTAAAAAAACTATGCAAATTGCGCAAAATTTATACGAAGGCGTCACCTTAGATGACCCTAATTCGCCGATTGCGCTAATCACTTATATGCGTTCCGATTCACTCCGAATTGCTGACTCCGCGGTAAAATCAGCGCGTGAATATATTTCTAGCAACTATGGCAAAGATTATTTGCCGGCTAGCGCCAAAGTTTATGCTAAAGCTGGTAAAGCCCAAGATGCGCACGAAGCAATTCGACCTATTAAAACTGAATTGCATCCTGACATTGTCCAAAAATATGTTTCTACTGACCAAGCCAAGCTGTATCGCCTAATTTGGCAGCGCTTTGTCGCAACTCAAATGAACCCAGCGGTCTATGCCCAACGTCAAGTGACTATTAATGGCACTAGTGCTAATACTAATCACACTAGCCTGCAAGACAGCTTCGAATTTAAAGTTACAGGCTCTACTTTGATCTTCGAGGGCTTCTTAAAAGTCTATAATCTTGACGAAGAAGATACTGAACAAATTGTTAAAATCCCCAAAGATTTAGCCGCCCAACAAAATTTAGATTTAAATAAAATCGACCCTAAGCAGCACTTTACGCAAGCGCCACCCAGATATTCTGAGGCAACTTTAGTTAAAGAGCTAGAAAAAGAGGGCATTGGTCGTCCTAGTACTTATGCTACGATCTTAAATACCATTCGGGAACGTTCTTATACCACTTTAAATGACAAAAAACGTTTTGTGCCTACCGAATTGGGTCTAGCCGTGACAACATTATTAGTCGAAAATTTACCCCATATCATGAACCCTAAGTTCACAGCCCATATGGAAGAAGATCTTGATAAGATCGCGGACGGTACACTTGCACGCGATAGTTTATTAAACGAATTTTATACTAACTTTAAGGCTGATTTAGAACGCTTTCAAGAATCTGGCGCCCGGGCACCGCAAATGACTGATATCGCCTGCCCCCAGTGCCATGATCGTAAACTAGTCGTTAAATTTAGTAAAAATGGCGAATTTTTAGGTTGCGCAGGTTATCCAGATTGTAGTTTCACTTGTAATTTTGAAAAAACTGAAACTGGTGAACTTAAATTACTAGAAAAACAGATTAATAAAGCTGAGCTATTAGAAGAAACTTGCCCCAAGTGCAATGCTAATAAATTACGTAAAATGGTCGGTCGCTTTGGACCATTTATTTCTTGTTCAGGCTATCCTGCTTGTAAATATATTCAGGTCGAAAAGTTGGGTATTAGTTGTCCAATTTGTAAAACGGGCGACATTATTAAACGGCAATGGCGTGGCGGCAGTTTCTGGGGCTGTAATAATTATCCGAAGTGTCAATTTGCGATTTTTGGCGAACTAGTCGAACAAGCTTGTCCATTATGTCAGTTACCCATATTAAGTAAAAAAACTGACCGTGCTGGCCAAGATGTTTATAGCTGTGGCGCAAAGACTTGCACTTATAGTTCTGATGGCTCAAAAGCCACTTATTTAGCTAGAAGTAGCAGCAAAACCAAGTCTGGCAGTAAGAGCAGTAGTAAAAGTAAGAGTGTTGCTAGCAGTAAAACTAAAACAGCTAAAACTAAAGCTGATACCAGTGAGCCTAGTACCATTAAACCAGCTGCTAAACCTAAAATTAGTAAAACCAGTGCTAACAAGACCACTAAAAGTTCTAAATCCTAAGCACTCATAAAGCCAAGTATTAAAAAGTAGCTGCTAGAAAAATTACTAATAAAATTAAGCGAGATTAAGATTTTTTAAGCTTCTGGATTTGCATAATAGAGCTCTTCCGTAACTATCTTGAAATAAAATTTTTTCCCGCTCGTCCCGAACCCCGCTCACCCCGAGCGTCAGTCGAGGGGGGGGATGTAGCGAGTAGAAACTGTGAATTACGGAAGAAGTCTATTAATATAGACTGCCTGTAAGCATAGCATTAAACCAATACATAGTTTAATAAACCTGCCTGGAACTACTATTTAAGCCCTAAATTGCATAGACTTACTGTAAATCCAGCAGATAATAGCATGCATAAAATTATTACAAATTGCGTCATCATAACCTCCCGCGGCTCACCGCAGCCCTACGAAACTTTAGTGAAGTAGAGCGACTTTATAAACATAACCACCACAAATATTCTACCCTCTTCCTCAGAGTAGACTACTCACCCACAAAAAAGCAACGGTTTATATATAAAATTAAACCCTGTTTTAAATATTTATTCCAAAAAAACTAAACTCTTGCTTTTCACTTAACCAATCCATTAACCTGTAATTATGAATTAATATAGTTAAATAGTTATAAAAAATAATATTTTAAACTTATAATTTAGTAGAAATAGAGCTACAGCTTAAATTATTTTGGGGGGGGGTTTCATGAAAATATTAAAGAACAAATTGGCGACTAAGACACTGTCTACTATCGCATATATTTTGGTCTTAACGCCATTGCTACTAAACTCTATTAATGTACTAGCTATGTTTACCCCCGCAAGAGATCACTATGCCGCACTAGGTCTAACTGAAGATGCTACGGACTCTCAAATTAGAGCAGCTTTCATACAGCTTGCACGAAAATGGCATCCCGATAGATTTTTACGGCTGACTGCTGAAGAACAAGCTATCCAGCGAGATAAATGGTTAGAAATCGCCGAAGCCTGGAATATTCTTAAAAATCAAACTAAAGAAACTCAATTGGAAGCTGCTGGTATTGGTATTGGTGCTGGTGTTGGTACTGGAACAAGATCTGCTGGTGCTAGTGGTGCTGGCGGTGGAACAAGTTCTTATGGTGCTGGCGCTAGTAGTGGTGGTGCTGGCAGTGAAATAAGTTCTGCTAGTAGTGTTAAAACAAGCGTTAGTAAAAGTGAAATTGAGAGATTATTAAAAATGGCAAAACAAGCTATGGCTACTAGCGCCAACGGAATGAGTATCTTGTCACAACTAGCAAAAACAACAGCTAGCGAGATCGACAGAGCGACTAGGCTAGGTCATCTAGCTGAAGCTAAAATATTACTGACTGAGCTCAATGATATAGTTAGAAACGCTAGTGCTATTTCTGGTAGTACTAGTACTACCAGTGATGCAAAAATTTTTAGTGAGCTCAGAGAATTGTCAAGATTAGCAACAGCTAAAATTGCTAGATTAGAAGCTAGTAGTGGTAGTACAGGAGCTGGTGACAGGTAAATAAAGATTCAGATATAGATTAGTAAAATAATTTTAAACTTATAATTTTTGGGGGTTTTTATGAAAGTATTAAATAACAAATTGGCGACTAAGACACTGTCTGCCATAACATATATCTTAATCTTAACACCATTATTACTAGGCTCTGTCAACTTGCTAGCTATGTTCAAACCGGCTGCTAATATTTATGCAGCTATTGATCTAGTTACAAGCGCTTCTGATCGAGAAATTGATGTAGCAATCAAAAAGCTTCTAAGAAAATGGCATCCCGATTCTTCCAACAGGCTTACAATCGATGAGCAATCTATTCAAGCAAAAAAATGGAAAGAAGTTGGCGAAGCAAGAAGAATTTTAACAGATGATGCTTTAAAGCTAGCCTATGATTTAGATAATGGATTTGCCACGCCGGAATCTCAATCTTCTGAAAAATTGCTAAAATTCGCCAGCGTATGTAATGCTATCGGCATAGCCAATGTTAGAGAAGCGTTAAGTTATGGCGCCAAGCTTAACAGTGTTGCTATTAAGTTAGGAAATAAAACAGCTCTAATGCTAGCGATCGATGCTAATTGCATCGACATGGTAAAATTATTAATTAGCAATATCCCCCCTTTCGGTCACGATGCAGCTACAAATGCCACCGCTTATGAGATACTAAATGCTAGTGATTTAAATGGCCAAACTGTTTTAATACATGCTATTTTACTTAACTTATCTGGCACTTTAACTGAGGTGGACGCTGACGCTCATCGAGACGCAAAACATGAAACAGCAGAACATGCCGAAGCTGAACAGCACAGACTCCAGGAAAATAAAGACAGAGAAGCTGCTGAAAGTCTGGAAATTTTCAATAATTTAGTGGCTTTTTTAAAAAGAGCCACCGTTGCACAACGCGCAGCTTGGGTTAATTTCACACCTCCAAATAACCATGAACAACAAACTCCCATTATGTATACCATTATTTCACCAAGCTTAAATGCTACCCAGTATCTCAAACTATTAATAGACTATGGTGCTGATATTAATGCACAAGATACAAATGGTCACACCCCACTAATGCTAGCTGTTTTGGCAGCTTTTAAAGGGCAATCAAATATTGAAAATAAAATAGATCTGCTCCTGCGAAAGAACGCTAATGTTAGTATAAAAGATGCCACAGGTAAAACTGCACTCGACATTGCTAATGAAAGTTTAGAATTGGTGAAATCAGCTCTAAGTAGAAGCGAAGCACCAACCGCTGATATACCTGCACTTGAAAAAATCATTGGGATTTTATCAGGTGGATCTGCTGGTGGTGGATCTGTAGGAAATTTTGATGATGTGCGAATAGAATTGCATAGTTTATATGGAAATTTTAATGGTATGCTTAATGAAGTAAGGTCCAAGATCACAGCTCTCAGCGACAAACTTACTGCTGACACGATAAGTAGCGCTGATTTCATAAGCTTGCTTGAAATAAATTTAATCAGCCTAAGGGACCAAAGTGCATCTTTCTTGCTAGCAAGATTAATAGAAAAAACGCAGCAGTTCTTTACAAAAATAAGAGCTGAATATACATGGACTCCGGTGGATATTGACTATTTCACCAGAATAGAAACTAGCTTGAATGGTGTAACGCAAAATATCAAAGACTTATATAAACAGATTCAAGATACAGCGCTGGAAAAAATTACAATTACGATAGGTATGAAAGATTTGGATACGTTTATTTTAGATATCGAGAAATATATTGGAACATATGAAGCTAAACCAACAACTGCTGACATACACAAACTGAATAACCTCCTAGCATCTATCGGGCAAGTCCAAGCTGCCGTCAGGCAGCAGATAACTACAGATTTAGATAATGCTAAAAGATCGGTGGACCAAATCAGTGAAGCTACTAAGGCTTATTGGAGCACGGGGCTATCATCTCCGTCGGCAATTGATCCAAATAATCTAGCCGCAATTGCTAGTCAATTAAATTCTATGATAACACAAGTTCAAACGCGTTTTATAACTAAAATAAATGATAGACTAGCTCTTTTAAGCGCACGCATTGAAGGACTTAAAGCTAGCGCTGGCAGCGGTGAAATTCCAGCCTGGACAGCATTAAGAAAATTACTACAAGATGCCAAAGAACTTAGGGCACAATTGCATAGTGGAGTCATGTCAAGAGATAAAAGCAGGGCAGAATTTTTATTAAGCCAACTTGAAGCCATAGTAGCTAAATCGTTGACACTAGGTTTCACTAAAGACGATGTTATATCTCAAAATGTAATCTCTGAAATTGCTGACCTATCTGAGCAAGCTAATCAACAATTTGCCAAAATTTTTGGAGCAAGTACTGGTGGATCTGGCGCTGGCGGCGGTGGCTCAGGTGGCGGCTTTGCTGAATCTAAAGGTAGTCCTCCTGCGGCGGATGCAAGTTCTGGCGCTGGTGGTGGCTCAGGCGGTGGCACAAGTGCTAAGCCACCATTCGTGCCTGGTCCAGCCAAGTGGCCTTTAGGAATGAATACTAGTGAAGTAGCTGGTAAAGGTCCGGGCTATATTAAATTAGTTGCCGCCTATAAAGATTCTGGGGACAAAAATATTTTAGCGGACATCATTAATCAAGTACGCGCTGAAACATCAGCTTCGCCAGTTAAATTATCAGCGCTGGCTTTTATTTATCTTAAATCTAATAGAGGTTTTAATTGGCCAGAAATTACACCTAAAGATTATGTTGCCTTAATTAGCCACTTGGAGGCTTTATGGCAAAGCTAAAATATAAGGTTTTGCTAAAAACAGATGCTATGTTTTTGACTAGAGTACTGATTAGTATACTTATATTAATTAGTACTCTAGCACCAGCTAGTTTATCGACTACTTGCTCTACTACTGTGATTCCAGCTAATTGCGATCTGATAACACTCTATAATGTATTTACCGGGATAAATAGCAACATTAATCGCAATTTATATGAAGGTTATGGCATAACAACACCTGTAGCACCTCCCGCTACTAATCAGCAAAACTGGTTAAATAATAACTGTTTGCTGGACCTACTGAATACCAATAATACATCTGGATTTCCACCATTAATAATCGCAGCGAATAATGGAATCTATTATAATAAAACTCCCACACAAACTGCAGTCCAACTATTTTTAGCTTGTGGAGCCAACCCAGATACAATTGTAAATTATCCACCTAAGTTCATGGACGCTACTGCTTTAGATTGGGTGATTATTCATTTTAATTCAGCTACTCCAGGTACCATAGACTATCAGACTGACCAAGCAACTATTGCAGCTCTATTGCCACCAGTAACCACTTGCAGAACAGCTAGTACTATTTGTTTATATAATCAAGATTGTTGCCAAACTCCAGAGTTGTTGCAATGTGATACTAGCACCTGCCCTATCCCATTGAATGGTACTTGCAATACTACTCCACCAAACAATAATTGTGCAGTTGGCACAAGTTGTGATTCAAGCACTAATCAATGCAAAATTAAAATAGGCAACAGTTGTTATAACAGTTCCAGTGATTGTGTTACTGGTGCAATTTGTAGTAACGGCCCTGGGATAAATACTAAAATTTGCACAGCATCAAGCTTAAAATAAATTTAAATTTAAAATAAATAGTGCCAAAAAATATAAAGACACGAACTTATGACAATCTAGTGCCATTAGGGACAATTCCTAGCGGCGCCATGCTTTGTAAATTACCGACCGCGTCTTTAGCTAATAACATCATGCCCTGAGATTCTAAACCTAGCATTAATCTAGGCTTCAAATTTAAGACAAATAGCGCTTGCCGATTTAATAGATCTGCTGGCGCAAAATGTTGTTTTATACCAGATAAAATTTGGCGGACGCCGTAAGTACCACAATCAACTTGTAGCTTATAAAGCTTGTCAGATTTTTCGATGGGATCACAAGCAATAATTGTGCCAACTACTAATTCAACTTTAGTTAACTCTTCGATGGTAATATAATTTGGTATTAAATTTTCTTGATTAATATTTTCAGTGGACATAATGGTTTTTTCGATAACTTTTTTATTTTCTGAGTTATTTTTTTTACTTAACCCTAAACGCCCCTCAATTTCACTCGGGGTGAGCGGGTTAATAAAAGTTTTCACTTGATCGTAACGCGTAAACAATGGCTCGCCAGCTTGTAAATTAAAATCTAAATCCCAGTGGTTATTTTTTAACTCGAGAATTAAATTTTTAGAAACTACAGTACGTTTGTGCTCGCCACATCCCTCCCTCGACTGCGCTACGCTCCACTCGAGATGAGCGGGTTGTGGGGCGAGCGGGAGTAAGTTATGTATATCTGCTAAATTTAGTGCTAAATTGTTTTGGCCTAAGCGTTGTAATAGTGCGTGTGACTTGCTTGGCAAAACGGGCCAACTTAAGATCGCTATGGCACGCAAGATGTGACAAACTGCTGATAAAACTTCGATAAATTTTACACTATCAGTTTTAGCTAATACCCAAGGTGCTTGTTCATGAAAAAAAGCATTAGTTAATTTAATTAATTTCCAAAGTTCAGCTAACGCTAAATAAGCACAATTATCGTGCATATACTGGGCATAATTATCTAGTATTGTTAGTGCGCTAAGTTTTAATTTTTGCGAACTCTCAGACCAATTAGTAATTACTGGCAAATTAAGACAGTTATTTTGTGCTGCTAACTGTACCGTGCGATTTAATAAGTTTCCTAAATCGTTCGCTAAATCACTAGATATTTTCTGCTCTAAATCTAAAATGCTAAACTCAGAGTCGCGCGTAATCGCCATTTGGCTAACTAAATAATAGCGCACTGGATCAGCACCATAAGTTTTTAATAACTCTTCCGGGTCAACGGCATTACCTAATGACTTAGACATTTTCTGATCGTTGATTTTCAGCCAACCATGGACTAATAGTTGCTTGGGTAATGGCAAATCGCTAGCTAATAAAAATGCAGGCCAATAAACCGCATGGAATCGTACAATATCTTTGCCCATCACATGCAAATCAGCGGGCCACCAAAAATTAAATTCGACTGTTTTATGGGGATTACCGTAGCCTACACCAGAGATATAATTATTTAGTGCGTCGGCCCAGACATAAGTGACATGTTTACTGTCGCCCGGAAATTTTATACCCCAAGTGACTGTACTACGCGATAAACATAAGTCTCTTAAGCCAGATTCGACAAATTTTATAACTTCATTGAGACGCTCTTTTGGTACAATAAAATTGGGGTTTTGCGCATAAAAATTTAATAACTGGTCCTGATATTTAGCTAATCTGAAAAAATAATTTTCTTCAGTTAAATAACTGGTTGGACGTTGACATGCTGTGCATAAAATTACTGCTAGATCTTGCTCGCGCACAGCAGTTTCGGTAATAAAAGTTTCGCAGGGGGTACAATAATACCCTTCGTAATTAGCTTTATAAATTAGATCGCGATCGATTAATTTTTGTAACCACAGTTGCACAGCTTGCACATGCTCTGGATCTGTTGTACGAATAAATTTATCATAAGCCAGCTCATATTTATGCCACATACTGGTATATTCACCAACTAGATTATCTACAAATGTTTGAGGCGCAACTCCGGCTTTTTCGGCAGCTTGGGCAATCTTCTGACCATGTTCATCGGTGCCAGTTAAGAAAAAAACTTGGGCACCTAACAATTTATGCCAACGCGCAGCTACGTCAGCTAGTAACGTCGAATATAATGAACCTAGGTGTGGCTTAGCCGTCGGATAATAGATCGGCGTGGTGACATAAAATTTTTGCGACTGAAACTTATTTTCTTCTGACATATTTGCTCTCTAATGGTTCTATATTATTATGCAGCTTTAACATCAACCCAAATTTTATTTACTTCTTGTAATGGTAAATTGCGCTTAAAAAATTGTAACTTTTTAAAATCTTGCTTAAACAACTTATCAAAGCCACCCAGATAATTTAAATCTGCTTGTTGTAAACTGCTAGTCAAAACTGGTAGATAAGCAAATTGAGTCACAGTTTGATCAATAAATTTAGGCTGATAAATAAAATTTAAAAATTTATAGACCCAGTCAAGTTTAGTACTATATTTGGAAATCACAAACGCATCAACTACCATAAAGCCCCCTTCTTTAGGGATCCCAAATTTAATCTCCGGCTGTCGTTTGATCACACGATGAATAAAAGCACTTTGCGTGACTGCTAACTGTACGTCACCAGCAGCTAGTAAAAAGCCTGCTTTTTCGTCAGTATAGGCTGTGATAAAATTTTTCTGTTGAATTAATAATGTACGAATTTTCGGCAATTGCGCTGGTTGCAAACTATCAGATGAACCAAATAAATATTGTCCGGCACACAGTACCGCCTCTAAGCCATTGTCTAACATAGCAATTTGTGAATTAGGTACCCGCAACATCCCCCCCTCGACTGACGCTCGGGGTGAGCGGGGTTCGGGACGAGCGGTAGAAAGATTATTTTGTGAATTATGTGCTGAATTAAATACTAAGCCCCAACTAAGCTCTGGGGTATCTAGTATATTTCCAGTATTTAATTTAACTTTTAAAGCTGGTGTGTGATTATCCGAAATTAAATTCTGTAAATTTTGTTGGTGATGCTTTTGGCCTAAATTTTCTGTAACATAACCCAGCCCATAAATATCCCAATAGAACGGGATCGAGTATAAGTTTTTCGGATCATAATAAAAATTTAATAAATTTGGATCAATTTGTGACCAAAAATTTAATTTAGTATGATCAATTTTTTGCACTAGATCATGTTTAATTAAAGACTCGATAGCATAATCATTGGTGACAATTAAATCGTAATCTTGACTATTAGTTAAACGTAACTTAGTTAATAATTCTTCGGCGTTACTGAAATAACTTAAATTAACTTTGATACCAGTTTGCTGCTCAAATTCACTAACACTCTCGCGATTGATCATGTCAACCCAGGTGAAAATATTAATCGCTTTAGGTTCAGAAATATTTTGCGTTAAATAATTAGCGGTATACAAACTACCTAAAATTATAACTAGCCAAAAACAAATACTGGCTAAACGAATTAAATATTTAAACACACTTAGATCCCATCTAGTAATCTAGTCCCACTATTATTTTTATGATTTTTATTCTTTATTACCCAAAATTGAAAAAGCGCTCACTAAAATTGTGCTAACTAATAACATGAGCGTTGATAGCGCATTAATCTCTGGCGAAATACCAGCCCTGATCATCGAGAAAATGTAAAGTGACAAGGTCTGTGAAGCGGCCCCAGCACAAAAAAACGAAATTAAAAAATCATCGAGCGAAATAATAAATACCAATAAACTAGCTGAAATAATCGCTGGTGCTAATAACGGCAAAATTACAAATTTAAAAGTTTGCCATTTGGTAGCCCCCAAATCTAATGAAGCTTCAATTAAACGATAATCCAATTCACGCATGCGGCCATAAATCAGGGGGATCACAAAACCTAGTCCTATGAGTGTATGCCCAATAATTAAACTGAGAAACCCCAGTGGTAAATTAAGTAGTGTGAATAAGCCTAGTAAACCTACCGCAATAATTACTTCTGGGACCATGACCGTAATATAAAAAGCGGAAAACCAACGACCAACTTGTTGAAATAAACCCCAGACTAGTAATACTCCCATGGTGACACTTAGCAAAACTGAACTGGTAGCTACAATTAAAGAATTTTTTAATGCGACTAATAATTCCGGATTATGAAAAACTTTAACATAAGCATCTAAAGTAAAGCCGGACCAATAATAAGATAAGATATTAGAATTATTAAACGAAAAAATTACTAGCACAATAATTGGTAAATATAAAAAACTGTACACGGCTAGCGCGATTAATGGCAAAATTAAGCGATTAGAGATTCGCATAAGCTTAACTCGCCCCTGAAATTTTAGATTTAGTTTTATTTGGCAAGTTAAAACCTAACATTAATAATAAAGCTAATCCTAAGCCCAGTGTACTTAATACCATGAAAGCAGCCCCCTTAGGCATATTGCGGGCAATCAAGAAATATTCGGTAATTAAACCACCCACATAAAAAGTTTTGCTGCCGCCCATTAAAATTGGAATCGCATATTCACCAAAACTCATCACAAATACTAATAGTGCCCCAGTGCGAATACCACTAAATGACAAGGGGATAGTCACCCGCCAAAAAGTTTGCCAGTGCGTCGCCCCTAAATCCAATGAAGCCTCGATTAAAGTTTTATTAAATTTTTCTAGGACCGTATAAATTGGCATAATCATAAATGGCAAATAAACATGAAACATGACTAGCGCTGTCGCAAATTGGCTGTTAATAAAAGTTAATGGCTCAGAGATCAAACCCAAATAAATTAAAAGCTGATTTAATAATCCGCCCCGTTCTAAAATAAAAAACCAAGCATAAATGTGTACTAAAAAATTAATCCAAAAAGGTAACGTTAATAAAAATAGCGCCAAGCTTTTTAGTCTTTTTAAATATAATGCTAAGTAATAGGCCACTGGATAGCCAATAGTTAAACACAGCAGTGTATTAATACTAGCTATAAATAATGAGCGCAAGATTACTTTTAAATGCGTAAAATCTAATAGTTCTAAATAGTTATTAATGGTCAAATTTAAGTAAGTAAAATGATTAATTATGGGTGTAGCGCCGGGCGTAAAGCTAATATAAAATACAAAAATTAGCGGAATCCACAAAAATAAAAGTTGCCATAAAATCGCCGGCGTTCCTACAAAGAAGCCCAGTTGATTAAGAAACTTTTTTTTTAAATCTAACATATTAAACCTACTAACAGTTTCTACCCGACCCAAAATCGTGCTATCTGGGCATTAAAGTAGCAGCATTGCTATGCCAATAAACATAGACTTGATCATCATAATCAATGAGGTCAGCGCTAGCTACATGCTGATCATTTTGTTCAAAAATCTGGATCAATTGGCCCATTTTTAAACGTACGTTATATTCCGTAGAACGACCATGATAAATAATTGCGATCACTATGCCCGTTACGCTATTATCGAAACCAGTTAAGCTCATTTTACTAATTACTAACTTTTCTGGCCGCACACTCATTAATAATTCTGCGCCATCTTTCATCCAAAATTCACTTTGATGAGTAGCAATCGTAAAGTTACCCACTTGGTCAACCATTAATTCCCAATGTTCTTCGACCTCGCTCGCTAAGAGTGTACCCTTAAAAACATTCGAAGAACCAACAAAGTTAGCCACAAAACTGGTCGCCGGATATTCGTAAATATCTTTCGGTGCACCTACTTGCTCAATGACACCCTGCGGGCCCATAATGACCATGTAATCTGCTACAGCTAACGCTTCAGTTTGATCATGCGTAACATAAACAAAAGTAGTTTTAAGCTGTGACTGGAGTTCAATTAATTCAACTAACATTTTTTCGCGTAGCTGCAAATCTAACGCTGCCAAAGGCTCATCTAGCAATAAAACTGCCGGCTCATTTACAATTGCACGGGCTAAAGCTACCCGCTGCTGCTGGCCACCGGATAGTAAAGTTACATCGCGATCAGCAAATTGTTCCATATGCACGGCGGTTAATACTTGCTCAACTTTAATTTTAATATCTTTAAGGCTAAAATTTTTTAGCCTTAAACCGTAAGCAATATTATCGAAAACGTTTAAATGGGGAAATAAAGCATAGTTCTGAAAAACGGTATTTATGCGACGTTGATTAATCGGCATATTAGTAATATCTTCGGTGCCTAGAAAAATTTTTCCGGCATCAACATGTTCAAAGCCAGCCATTAAGCGCAAAAGCGTAGTTTTGCCACATCCGCTGGGCCCCAGTAATGCAAAAAAGCTGCCGCCAGGAATATTAAGATTAAATTCCTGCAGCACCTGCGCACCACTTAGCTTTTTATCGATATTAACTAAACGAATTCCGTTCACTATTATTTTTTCTTTTCAGCAAAGAACATGGGCACTACCACATCTGAAAGCGTACATGGAATTACAATTGCACCAACTAAGACCATGAAGACCATGCCAATGGAAGGCGCCCAATTAGTAAATCCGTGCGATACCAAATAAAAACTTGCGGCTAGCGAGCTCACTAAAATATGGGCAAAATGTGACCACAGGCCCATCTCTTTGCCAGCTTCACTATGGTGTCGCATCATGGCTAAACCAGTTAAAATACCCACAAATAAAAATGGTAAAATATTATGCAATTCTGAGATAAAACAAATATGCAGATGCATATTCACGCCCAATAATCTAGCGCCAACATAGGGCATCGCAATATCTGAGAGTATACAAAAGACTGTTGCGGAGAAAATCGAAACTATAATTCCCTTGAAAATATTGGTCGAAAAACGCATGTAAGTTAATAAACAGCCCACCGTAGCAAAAATAATATGTATAAAGTGGAAATTATGAAATAACTGTAACCATAAGCCGTGTACTAAATCTGGCTGCTTATCAATGCCAAAAAAAGTTACGAAACTTAAAATAATTAAACTTAGTGCCACCGAAAATACGGCATATGGAAAATGGCAAACTAATTCATCATAAATTGTAGGCCGACAAGCTTTATTCTCTTGTCCAGCACATTTTGCATGATCTGACATTTGGAGATCCCCATTTATAGTAATCATATTAATATTTTTATAATAAAAACTACTATAATACTTTCTCGGCTAAAAGTAAAAACTAGGGTCATTCAATAATTCGAAAAACCCCCCGATAATCTGCTGTCGTCAAAAATGGTTCGACAGTCACACCTTGTGGATAAGCTTTCTTATAACCCCGATATAATTCATCGATAAAACTGTCTAAAGTGGCACTGTCACCACAAGCAATAATCCGAATTTTATTATTTTCTAATGCTTGAACCGAGCCTTCAATTTGCGATCCGGCCGCTTTTTTTTGAATAAAATTACGTAAAATATCATTGCTGGCATCAAAGTTCATTACTATCTTTACACACCGCTTCATTGCTAAAAACACTCCTCTTTTATTTGAAATTAGCTTTTGGGACTCTAGACTTAATCGAAATCAAGATTAAAATCAAATATAATTTAAACTTTAATAATTATTCTAAAATTATTCGAAAAATCCTGTGTCCACAAAAAAATTAAATCACCATAATTTAAGTCAACCTAGCGTAAATGCAAATTTTAATGAAGTTCGAGTCCGCTTTGCTCCATCACCGACCGGCCTGATGCACCTCGGAAATGTCCGAACTGCCGTTTTGAACTATCTGTTTGCACTAAAATATCAGGGGACTTTTGTGCTGCGCATCGAAGATACCGATGCCGAACGTAACTTTGATGTTGGCGCTAAACAGATTTTGGCAGATTTAGAGTGGTTAAATTTAAAGTTTCAAGAAGGACCATATTTTCAATCTCAAAGAGCTAATTACTACCAAACAGCTCTAGAGCAGCTAATTCAAAAAAAATTAGTTTACCGCTGTTTTTGCTCTAATTTAGAGTTAGAACGTAAACGTGAATTACAGATCGCGATGCATTTAGCGCCCCGCTATGATCGCACTTGTGCACTACTAACGGCGCCACAAATTCAAGCAAAATTAGATCAAGCTGAAAAATTTATCTGGCGTTTTGCGGTAGACCAAGCAGCTCAAGCTAAATTTTATGATTTAGCCAAAGGTGAATTAGAGTTCGAGCTTAAACATTTTTCCGACTTTCCACTGACGCGCCAAGACCAAAGTTTTACTTTTATATTTGCTAATTTAGTAGACGATATTCTGATGCGCATCTCGCATGTTTTGCGCGGCGACGATCATTTGACTAATACCGTTAGCCAAATTTTGTTATATCAGGCTTTTGAAAAACCGGTGCCTTTTTTTTGGCATTTACCATTAATTTGCAATCTGGATGGCAAAAAATTGTCTAAACGCGATTTTGGTTTTTCGCTAGGTGATCTGCAAAAAGCTGGCTTCTTACCAGAGGCCATTAATAATTATTTGGGCATTATTGGGGCTACTTTTACCGAAGAGATTTTGTCACTTAGTGACCTAAGTCAAGCGCTAGACTTTGAACATATTCATAGTGCTGGCCAAATTAAATATGACGTGAAAAAACTAGAGTGGGTTAACCACAAATGGATTAATAAACTTACCCCGGAAGAGCTAGTGCCACTTTGTCGCCCGTTCTTAGCGGCAGCTTACCCAGACCAGCTAAGCCCAAATAATAATACCCAGCTATTAAAACTGATTAAGTTAGTGCATACAGATTTAGTTACGCTAGCTGAGATCGTGCTCCAAACTAAATTTTATTTCTGTGAACCGGACTATAATTTTATTCGCCAAAATTTAGCCCCAGAAGTAAAGCAGCTAATTCAAGAGTTTTTATTAGCCCAAAATTTAAATCACACAACTATAGCTAATACTATAAATAATAATAATTTAAATAATTATACCCCTGAACAATTATTAAATTGTTTAAAAGAACAAGCTAATCAGGCTAAAATTCCTGCTAAAATTTTCTTCCCCAGCCTAAGATTAATTTTAACTGGCCAACCTGCAGGCCTGCACATTGTTGATCTAATCGATACTCTAGGTCTAGCTGAAACTCAAAAACGCTTGCAGCAAGTAATTAGTTAAATTTAAATTTTAAACTCTTGAGAAAAATAAATTTCTAATTGTAGTATATTAACGTTAACCCTTATCAAACAAAGCCATCTTTAACGAGGGTCTTAATGAAGCTAGTAAATAATTTAATCTTAATTTTAAATTTAGCCCTAAGCTTAACTGGTTACACTAAACTTTTTAGTAAATCCGGACACCATACGAGCCTAACCCCTAGTACCATATCGCACTGCCCCGCTAAACAAATTAACCTACCTGAAGCTGAATTAATTTCTGATCCACAAGTCGCGATCATCGGCTCTGGCCCCAGTGGCATGGGTTCCGCGATTTATCTAGGCCGTGCTAATGGCGATAGTCCTAAACGTAATATTATGGTGATCGAAGGCGAATTAGCTGGAGGTACGCCCATGAAGGCTGGCACCATTCAAAATTATCCCGGCATCCCAGATATCGAAGGTCCGGATTTAATGACCAGCATGCGTGAACATGCCCTGCAAAACAATGTTCAGTTTGTGCCCCAGAAAGTTACCAAAGTCGATTTTTCTAGCTCGCCATTTAAGTTAGAACTAAGTGGTGGCCAAACGATTAAATCACCAGCTGTGATTATCGCCACTGGCAACAAGCCAATCTCCACTAATGTCCCTGGCGAAAAAGAACATATTGGTAAAGGTGTAGCTTTTTGTGCTAATTGCGATGGACCATTTTTTAAAAATAAAGTGATTGCGGTGATCGGGGGAGGATACGGAGCTTTACGTGAAACTGGGCAACTTAAGCAGTTTGCCAGCCAAATTTTTATAATTAACAAAAACGACCAACTAAAGGGGCCGGATATGTTATTGAATCATGCCAATGATCCAAAAGTTACGGTTTTAAATAACTGTGATTTAAACGAGATAGTGGGAAATGGAACTAAGGTTTGTGCGATAAAATATACTAATTTAAAAACTAAAGAAATTAAAACACTGAATGTTGAGGGGGTCTTTGTAGCACTCGGCCAGATCCCAAATAGTTATATTTTTAAAGATCAAGTTACGTTCAACGATAAAAACGAAATCGTAGTTGATTGCCAAACCCTCCAGACTTCAGTGCCTGGGGTTTGGGCGGTTGGCGATGTGACTGATAAGTCGATGCACCAGATTCCGACAGCCGTTGGTGAAGGCTATAAAGCTGGCTTGAATGCTGAAAGTTATTTAAAGAAATTAAAAGCTAAGTAAATTTACACCCAAATGTTCTCTGCTGTGATTAACCGATTCGGCAACTCTACCAAGTCACAGATTACATCATCAGCGACCATCACGTGCATAAATTCTAAAAACTGGGCCTGACAGCCGACTGGTACAAAAAATTCAAAAATTTGTCGTTCAACATTTAATGTGCGATCAAAAGCGACATGCTCATAACTTTTTAACAAAGCAGCTAATAACCAAGCCTGTTTGACCTGCGCTTGATAATAAATACAGTAGCTCACAGACCCCTCGTGAATTATTTTAATTTTAATTTTTTTTAATTTTAATATAGTTCTTATGATATTAAAATTTTTATTTACAATTTTAGAACTAAATTAGAGTTAAGATTAGAGTTAAGTATGTCTCAAAAAATTAGTTTATCAACCGCCACAATTGTTAGCATGAACGCTATGATCGGCGCTAGTATCTTTACTATCCCGGTTGCACTAGCCATTAAAACTGGCCCTGCTGGCATAATTACAGTATTGCTAGTGGCGCTGGGAGTTTGGTTTATGGCCGGTGCTTTCGCACGTTTAGCGAAAGTTTTTCCTAAAGACGGCTCTTTTTATACTTATGCTAAATCGTGGGGCGGCCATACTGCTGGCGTAATTGCTAGTTATGCTTATTTAACCGGCCTGATGATCGCCTTAGGTCTACTAATTAGATTAGCTAGTTATGCGCTGCAATATTACTATCCAGATTACTCAGTGCTAACTTTAGGCTTAGTAATTTTAGCAGTAGTGCTATTTTTAAATTCTTGTGGCATAAAAGTTTCTGCACTCGGACAATATGTCTTAATTGTCTTAACTGTCTTCCCGCTATTAGCGACCATATTTTTGTGTTTAGCTAAACTTAATTTAAATTATCTAACGCCGTTCGCGCCTTTTGGCTGGTTAAATATTTTAACTGCTAGCCAAATTGTAATTTTCTCTTTTTTCGGCTTTGAATCGATCACTTCACTGTTTGGAATAGTCGAAAATCCCGAACAAAATGTGCCGAAAGCTACCGCTTATTCAGTTATGCTAGTAGCATTAATCTATTTATTATTTATCGGCTCAATTATTTTAGCGGTACCACTAAATCTGTTTACTAGCGCCAGTGTGCCCTTAGCTACAATTTTATTACAGATCTTCCCGACAGCTACGTGGTTAATTCAAATGATTAGTCTATCGATTATTATTTCAATTATTGGCACAATTCACGCCATGATCTGGAGTTCAAGCAACTTATTAGTCTCATTAACTAATAAGTTAGCCAGTCCATGGGCTAAGCAGTTGTGTAAAAATAAATGGTTTAATCACCGAACAGCTGTTTTATTAATTGGGCTTTTAATCTTAACCACTTTTTTAACGCTAAATAATATTAATATGTTTTTTAATTTAACTGCACTTTTTATTGTTTTAACGTATGGTTTATCGATTGTAGCGTTATTGAAAATTAAAACTGAACGTAATTTTAACAGTTTAATTAAAACATACTTAGGACTAGGTACGGTTTTAGCGATCATAATTTTTGCCACTGCTGGCTTAATTACCGAAATTGCCAAACTTTTTTAAATTACCTAATTGACGTTTTAAGACAGCAGTACTATAAGTAGTTTTAATCAGTGCTAAACAAAGAGGGAATTAGTAATGCAAAAGATATTTTGCAGACTCGCGCTTCTGGTCTGCTTACTCAGTGGTGCAACATTAGTTAATTCATCAGTCATCACTACGCTGAATAACAGCGATCCTGCGCCAATTTATGATAGCAATTTCCCTTTTGCCTACCTATATGATGGCACACGTGATTTCTTGAATCGTGATTCAAGTACATTATGGGAACAAGGGATTGAGTTTTCGATTACGCCTTATTTTGACAAGGCGAATGGCGGTTGGAATAAATGCGGCACCAAATATCCTGGCCCAAATCCAGTTAACGACACTAATACCACTGGTGTAACTCCAGTAGCTGGCACAACTCCAACATTACCCGTAATCGATCGTTTTTATCTCGGTGATATCGCTGGCCGTTGGAATATCTTAGCACTCTTGCCATATGGTATTTACGATGCAATAAATTGTACATCACCTAACCAACCATTCATAACTTATTGCCCATCTGTGTATAACTGTGGCCCAACTACTAATCCTACTGCACCATGCACCTGCGCTGGCACAACTTGCTTTGGCGACTGCCAAACTTGCACTGATTTACCATCTGGTGCTTATGCTATTTCCAATACTCTGGCCCAAATTGCGCAAGACACACTCGCTTGCATTAGCGGGATCACTGGTGCCATCTCTACTGTAACTCCCCCCGTATTAAACACCGTACAAAGTTTATTAGAACTACAAGGCGATGGGCGTGAAACTTTTGGTTTCTTGTCGGTCAAAACGAAATTTCAAAAAAGAGGGGCGCGCTTTAGAGCGGCTGGCATGCTCACTAAAGGTTTTGGCTTGTCTGTCACCACTGGTATCTCACATTTAACTAACTGTGCCGAATTTATTGATCCAACTGCGCCCAAACCAGACCCTTTGCCTCTTTATGATGGCGCTTCGGCCTCAACCGGTCTTTATAGCTATACTGTCGCCGGCGCCATAAATCCTTTTGCAAATAGCACTGGTACTAGCTCTGGCAGTAGTGCCTCAAGCAACACCGTCGATGCTTTAACACACGTGCAATGGAAACAAGTGGTTAGCTGTTTGCATACGCAACTCATGGAACAATTTAATCCAACTATGGCCCAAGCAATTGGAATTAATTTAGACGACTACGAAGCTACTTCGATCGATGATATTCGTGCTGAACTTTATTGGCGCTATATGATTGAATTAAATAAAAACAATGACAGCGCTTGGCCAGATTGCGCCTTAATGCCCTTCTTTGCCACAAGTTATACTCTTGGCGCAGCTAAAGGCACCAACCCAGATCAACCATTATCCGTGGCTTTCGGTAATAATGGCCATAATGCCGGTGATTTTAATACTGGGATTAGTTTATTTTTCTATGAAAGTTGCGAAGTCGGTTTTGAAGGTGGCGGCACATTCTTTATGAAAAAAGAGTTTGACGGTTTCCGCGTACCTAATAATATCTACCAAAATATTATTTACCCATATAAGACTTCAGTCTGCGTGGCCCCAGGCACAACTTGGCATATCGGCGCTTATTTAAATTCCCGACACTTTGATAATCACTTCTCGATGCACTTCCAATATCTCTATGTTAATCACATGGAAGATAAATATACGCTCTTATATAAAAACAATAGCCCAACTGACATTCATGCTTTTAATGTCGATCGCTTAGAAGATAATAGTGCCTGGAAGACTCAGCTCTGTAATATCGCACTCTCTTACGATGTCTCACCAGGCTGCATGATTACAGTTAAAGGTCAGATGCCATTTAGTGGTGCGAATGTCTATAAGACTAATACAATCTCGTTCTCACTCGAATTTGTGCATTAACCCATACTTTACAAGATATACTAGACAGCTATACTTGCTTTATCGTGTTTAAGTGAACTACACTTCTCAAGCACCAGTAATTTTGAATCTTATTTAAATCATACGAAAGCGATGCGACTCTAAATGAGTAAGAAAAAATCTAATATTACCGTCCAAGTTACTAGTCACGTAGAAAAAGCTTTACGTCAACTAAAGAAAAAATGTGAACGCGAAGGCATCGTACGTGATATGAAACGCCAAGTTTACTTTGAGCCAAACAGCTTAAAACGTCGTAAACGTATTATGCGTGCCATTAAAATAAATCTTTTAGAAATCGAACAAAATAGCAGCAAACGCTAATCGCTAGGCCTCTATGACCCGCCGACTGTTACCAGTCAGTATTATCAAAAAAAACCAGAAAGAGGCACTCCTGTTTCGGGAAATTGCCACGCTTTTTCAGGCTACTACCTGGGAAAATAAAGCTTTAAATGGTTTCTTTGTGAATCGCGTTGAACTATCACCAGACAAAGGTCATTGTACGATTTATGTTTATACAGCTGGCGGCGAAGCTGCATATATTAAGCAACTAGATTTACTAAAAGCTTATAAGCCCTCTTTACGCAAAGCGCTCTCGCAAAAGATTAAGGGTCGCTATACCCCTAATTTAATGTTCAAGTTTGATGATAAATTTGAAAGAGTGCAGGCCATTGAAGAGTTGCTGGAAAAGGTTAAGCAGGAAGATACACCTAAGGCGCCCGCCTTTGACGAATCTGATGAATAGTTAGCGCGAATTCAACAATAACACATTTTGTAATATCTTTTAGCACAAACACTTATATCCGCCACATCCCTCGACTTCGCCATAAGGCTACACTCGGGACGAGCGGCAGATGACCTGTCTGTTTCTGCTTTAGTAAAACATTTTTATTATAATAAAAAAGCAAACTAATTACCGCTCGTCCCGAAGCTTGTCGAGGGATGTGGAGGACAAGAGATTATCATGACACTTATCGTCTTAATCATAATGCTACTCTGCTGGGGATCCTTTTTAAATCAACTAGCTTATCGCTTAGTGCACGATAATATCACATTAAGTAAATCACGCTCCACTTGCCCCCACTGTCTAACTAATCTTAAAGCTCGTGACTTAATTCCAGTATTGTCCTGGTGCTTACTTTGGGGCCGTTGTCGTTCATGCCAACATTCAATCTCGATTTTATATCCCATTATCGAACTACTCACAATAGTTACAATCTTGCCGATCTTTTATTACTTTTCAGTCACATATTGGCTAGCTTATTTTATTTTCTGCTCAGCACTAATTATCACGATTCGTACGGATCTTGAGACTTTTTTAATTTCTAATTTAGTCTCAATCTATTTAATCCCCCTGGGTTTAATTTTTAGTTATTTTAATTATCTACCCGTCACAGTTATTAATAGCGGCCTGGGCGCTATTTTAGGCTATAGTTTACTTTGGCTGACTAATTTTATGTTTGCTTACTTTACTAACAAACAGGGCTTAGGCACCGGTGATCTATTTTTATTGGCATTTATCGGCTCATTTACCGGCCCAATAGGCTGCTGGTTAAGTTTATTGCTAGGCTCGCTCTTAGGTTCTTTAGTAGGTATCATGCAAATTCTCGCTGGCAATAACCAATTTTCTGGTAAAATACCTTTTGGCCCCTACTTAGCCCTCGGCGCTATAACTTATATTTACTGGCAAGATTTAATACTCAGAATTATGCTTTAATATTGTAACAACAAAACAAATCTATTAACGAAGTAACGCACCTGATTGTACCTTTAGATATTTATAAAAATATTATGCAAGAAGTCACCGAATATAAAACTATTCAGAAAAAAAAGCATATTAAATGGGTCAAAGTGACCCCTGAAACCATTTTTTAAACCTGTAAATTTAATTTTCTGTAACTTTTTAAACAAAACTATTGCCTTCTAAATACCGGTTTTGCTACCATTTATGTTACGGGGAGTGTAGTAACAATGGGGGTACCAATATTTGGAACCCCGCCCCATTAATTATACGGAGGTTACTTTTATGAAAAAGTTATTATTTTTATCAATTGCGCTGCTTTCAGCAGCCGGTTTACAGGCCACTTCACCCTTTCCAAAATTAAATAAATGTACCCAGGGTGCCCAAAATAGCTGTGGTTTAATTAGCTCTACAGTTAATAGAGTTTGTGTACCGTTACTTAGTTATGGCGATATTAAGGGTGATGGCAAACCTGGCCACTGTGTAACTCAAGCTCAATGGCAAGAGGTGCAAAAAGTTAAAAAGCAAAGATGGACTAGAAAGCACTCAAATAAAGCTTATGGTAATGGTTCGCCGTGTATCGTGGGTGAAAGAGGTGCATGTGGTGCTGGCGAAGAAAAACCATCAAATCTTACTTGCAGTCCTGATAAAAATGAAGCTATGACCCTATGGGGCATGGCAGGCACTTGCCAATACGTTATAAAGTAAGACAATTAACTAGCATAAATTAATCTACGGGGCTGCTTTTTATAAATTAAGTTTTATAAATTTGGGGCCCCGTTTATTAATATTTTATGCAAAATTTGGAGATTATCATGAAAAAATTATTAGCTTTAACTATAATGGCTATAATCACACACACACACACACACACAACGTAAAAGCATACTGTCCTGCCTCTTCAGATACGGTTGTGCTTTGTTCCCCTCCTTATGGGACACCTTTGCTAGGACCACCTAACCCGATGCCAGATACTAATTGTGAAGAACAATACGGAGGAAAAAAATGTATACCCTGTGGCTTCTTGGCTAACGACAACCCTTTAGGTGTTTGTACTTGATTGAGTTTTGTAAATTAATACTAAAAAATAATTTGTCATATGTTTTCTGGGAGTATTATGAAAAAACTATTGGCTTTAACTATAATGGTTGTAATCACACACACACACACACACACACACAAATTTAGGTGCTGATATCGGCTTTACTTTATGTAAAACTGAAGATCCAACATATTGTGATGGCAGTGTTGCCGGGGCATTGTTTTTCTGTCAAACATTAGGAAATGGCAATGGTGAAAAGATTTGTATACCATCCAGTTATAATAGCCAATTTTATCAAAACCCTAAAAATATTCCGGGGTTATTTAATAGTTGTAAAACAAATTTATTAAATCCATGTAGTGGTTATTTAAATGATTTACATTGCGAGTCATATTCTGAAAATTCTGGCATTTGCGTATTAACACAAGATTAATTTGGAGATTATCATGAAAAAATTATTAGTTTTATTGTTATTATTATCAGCTGCTAACTTATCAGCCCATTATCATCATCATGATAGCGAAATTGAAGGTGTGCCATGTTGGACAGCTGTCGACAATTGCAATGATCTAGTAGCGGCATATGGCGATTATGGCAGTGGTTGGAAATGCAAGGTAGCCTCGACTGGTGCCATCACTGATGAGCATAAAGGCGTACGTGGCTATTGCCGCCAAATCTGCTGGAACTGTTAAGAAATGTTTGGCTAATTATAAAAAAATTTCTAATTCGGGTTTTAGATTATAAAAAATAACTCTCTGTACATACCTCAGGAATTGATACTGATCCGCTCGTCCCGAACCCCGCTCACCCCGAGCGTCAGTCGAGGGGGGGATGTTGCGAGCAAGTGATTTAAGCACAATCATCCTCGACAATTTTAAGCTGCTTCCGATCATTCATGGTAATCACATCTAATTTACCATCCCCATCAATATCACCGATGGCGACTACAGTAAACCCGTCTGATCCAGCGCTGGAATATTTACCTAAATCTGCCCCGCTAGCTTTTAATTTACCGATCATATAATTTACGCCTTCAGAACCCGCAAAACCATAAGTATATAACGGCTCACCTTCGGTGCGCCAACCAATCCCATTAGGTCCAGTTAAGGCATCAGAATAACGACCATGCTCGCTATAATAATATTTTTCAGCAGCCCAAATGGCCCCGAGATTTACATAAACTTCGGTGCGTTTGGCTTTTGCTAAAAAATTCATGATATTAGGTACTGCAATAATCGATAAAAAAGCGATAATCGCCACTACGATCATTAGTTCAATTAGAGTAAAACCCCAGCTGGATTTTTGTAAAAACTGATTAAATAAGCTATTTGAAAGTCTAGGTGTCAATTTTGGTTTTAGGTTCATAATTTAAGCCCTAAGTAAATAATCGCTAGACAAATATCGCAGAGAGTACTTACTTGCCATTAACTTAGTCAAGCATAATAATTTTGAGCTTAATTAGCGAATTAATTCCCAGATCTCTAATAGTTCTGTAATAGTAAGTTGCTGAGCCCGTAAAATTAAGATTTCTGGAGTTAGTTTGTTTAAATTATAATGCGTTGACGCAAAATTATTTCTTAATGTCCGTCTGGGAAACTTAAAACAGAGTTTAATAAACTTCCAAAAGTTTAATTCATCAGGGATTTCAATTAAATTAGCTCTAGGTTTAAAGTAAACTAACCTAGAATAAACTTTCGGGGGCGGTACAAAGGCGGTTGGCGGGATCTTAGCTAGCAGTTCTAATTCAAAATAGTGCTGGAAAAATAAAGAAGTATAACCATAATCACGGCCCGATTTTTTCAATAATTTTTGTGCAACTTCTTCTTGTACCATAATCACGCCTTCTTTTAATAAATCGCGATTAGCTTGCAGTAAATATAAGATTGGAAAAGTCACCTGGTATGGCAAATTAGCCAGTAATACCCAAGGTTTATGCGTCTCTAATTCTCTAAAATCAAAATCTAGAATATTTTGGATTAAGATTTTTAGCCGGGCATCTTTAATATGGTTAGCTAAATATTCCGCCCATTCTGGATCAATTTCAAAAACCCACAAACGGGCCATTTGTTCGGCTAAGATTGTACGTGTCAAAAAACCAGCGCCACCACCAATTTCAAAAACAGAACTAGTTTGATCTAGTTTTACCCGCTTAAAAATTTCATCTAGCACCCATTGTTCTTTTAGAAAATGTTGCCCATATTGTTTCTTATGGCGTGGTATAAATTCTGACACGTAAATCTCGCTAAGTTTTTATTTTATTTTTATTTCATCAATGCTTCTTTAAAGAAGTCGAGTTCTTTCAAGACTTTGCCAGCACCTTTAACCACACACAACAATGGCTCATCCGCAATTCTAACTGGCAAACCAGTTTCTCGTGACAATAATTTATCTAGGCCACGTAATAATGAACCGCCACCGGCCATAACTATGCCACGATCTACTAAATCTGCGGCTAACTCTGGGGGTGTATTTTCCAATGCTACACGCACTACATCAACGATACTGCGAATCGTTTCTAATAACGCTTCGTTCACTTCGGCACTGGTTAAATTAAGCGTCTTAGGCACACCTGAGATCAAATCGCGACCTTTAATGGCCATTGATTCTATTCTGGTATCGAACATCACCGAACCAATATTAATTTTAATATTTTCAGCAGTCCGTTCACCAATTAATAAATTGTATTTACGCTTAACATAATTCACAATGGCGCGGTCCATCTCGTCACCACCCACGCGAATCGATTTACAGAAGACAATATTTTTAAGTGAAATCACGGCTACTTCAGTAGTACCACCGCCAATGTCAATAATCATACTAGCGCATGGATCATGCACTGGTAGCCCCGCACCAATAGCAGCAGCTAATGATTCGGTGATCGTATAAACATCGCCCGGCCGTGCACCTGCTTGCTCCGCTGAATCACGCACTGCGCGACATTCAACTTGCGTAATTCCAGATGGTACGCCAATCACCATCCGTGGCCCCCTAAAGAAACGTTTATTATTATGCACAGCGCGAATAAAATAACGCAACATGCTTTCAGCCAACTCAAAATCAGCAATCACACCGTCTCTTAATGGTCGACAAGCAATAATGCTTTCTGGCGTCTTGCCCAACATTTCTTTAGCGACCCGCCCAGCTGCTAAAACATGATTAGTGCCAGCTTTGACAGCTACTACTGACGGTTCATCTAAAATCACGCCCCGTTTTTCAACATAAATTAAAGTATTAGCGGTACCCAAATCGATCGCTAAATCGTTTGAAAATACGCCAAAGATCCGGCGAGATGGTATAAATTTTTTAAAGCTCTCCATAGAATTCCTATAGCTATTATTTTTATTAAAAATCAACTTCTATTCCCATGGTCGCACGATGCGTTGCCACAGAACCACTATCACCAAATAATCCCACTGGTTGATCCCAGTTTAAATAAAACATGGGCACTGGTCCCCGCCGTTCATCATCAGTTTCCCAAAGATTATAGATTAAACCAATGGTGACATATTCACTTTGCCATTCTGTTAAAGCACGCACACCATTCAAAAAAACCGGCATGGTTTTGTCTGATCTTAAATCACCCCACCAATCGCCACTATGATGGCGATAAGTATAGGCTAAACGGACACCAAAGCCATCCGAAAGATCACGTAATACTAAAAATGGTTGAATTCCAAAAGTGGTTCCTGCATCTACCCAACCTCGGCCAGTGATTGCGCCAAAAGTGATAATTTCTGGCTTGTCTGAAGATGCGGCCGGCATGCGTAATGCTTGTGTTAATGGAAAGCGATGCACAACTTGCGCCCAAACACCCAAAAACCAATCTTCTTTAAGTTCTAAATTTAAATCGAATTCAAGATATAAACCTGTATGGCCATTGCCGCCAAATGGCACCGAGGCGGGATTATTAAGATCTCGACAAACTCCGGATGGTAAGTAGGTACCCAACTTAACACCTGCATCTACTTGGCGACATTTTAAAATATACTCACGAATGATCGAAAATCTAACATAAAGATCGATGTCAGAAATTCCAGATTGGCTACATTGATCAGCAGCTAAGCCAAGTGCGCGATTGGTATCACTTAAAGCACGATATAGCTCTAATGAACTGCCGGGATCTAATTTCAACATAAATCTAGTATCTGAATTAATTAAAAAATCGATGCGCGAACTGACGTGTAACACATCAAATTGCATCCCAACCGCTAACCAATCTGCGATTTGACGCTCAACACCTAAATGCACACCTTGCGCCTGTAATTTACCTTCCATGTCCCAAATAATGTCGTTTAAAGGCTGCCACTCTGGTCTTAAAAAATTAATCCCCTGAGTTTTTTGTAATCCTAAAGCTATTTGCGAAAGATTGTATTGACCAAAAATTTCTGGATAATTAACCTTTTTACCATTTTGGTCATGCCCACGCTCACCTGACATCGCCAATAAATTAAAATCAAATGAACCAACTGGCTCTGCTTTACGCAAATACATTGGATCAAATTGTGGCAAATAACGGTTATCTATGACACCAGCGCTTAGATCAAGCACCACACTAATTAAAATTAATCTTAAAAGAATCCCTGTTGAATGCACGTTCTAAAACCTTCGATGGTGGAGAGAGTGGGATTCGAACCCACGATTTCGCGTTAACAAAATAACCGCTTTCGAGACGGTCGCTTTCGACCACTCAGCCATCTCTCCGTAATTACTTAAAACTACTAACCAAAATTAGAATATATTTTATAAATTACCCACAGATAAAATAATAGCTTTTTTTGCAGTTTTTAAAAGCAAAAACTCACATATAGACAATTACCAAAATTAGATTATCTTCTAATTTAATGTTAAAAAAATTTTTATGGCTGCTAAATTAATGCTGAATGGATGCTAAATTGTGCTTATGGGAGTTAAATTGTGATTAAAAATAAATTACAAGCTATTATACTCGCTGCTGGAAAATCTTCCCGTTTTAAATCAAATAAATCTAAGTTATTAGAAAAAATATGTGGCCAAGCCATGATCCTATATCCAGTTAAATTACTGGAGCAATTGGCGATTAAAACTACTTTAGTAGTTGGCTATCAAAAAGAGCAAATTATTAGTTTGCTAGAAAATTACCAAGCTACTAAAAAATTAAATACTAATAACTTAAATTTAGAAAATTTAAATTTAGAATTTATCACTCAAGAACAACAGTTGGGCACCGGCCATGCACTATTATGCACCAAGCAAAATTGGGACAGAGAGCATATTTTAATTTTAAATGGCGATGTACCATTAATTTCAGCTGATTTAATCGAACAGCTATACCAAAAACATTTAGCTAATCAAGCTGCGGTTAGTTTTGTGATTGCCCATAATATTGATCCTACGATTAATAGTTTGGGTAAAATTTTAAAGATCAATCAACAGATCAAGATTATTGAAGCTAAAGATTACCAACAAAATAAAGCTTACTATCAATCCGTGACTAGTGCGACTAATTCAAATGAAGATGGTTGCTGTATTAACGTTGGTATTTATCTATTTAAAACCAGTTTTTTACGCGATTCAATCGAAAAATTACAAAAAAGCTCTGTCACAGGCGAGTTATATATTACAGATTTAGTAAACTTGGCTTCCGAACAAAACTTAATGGTTAATACAATTACTGGCCCATTTGATACTTTGCGTGGCATTAATACTATGCGTGAACTGTGGATCGCTGAACAACTGAAACGCGCCGAGGTAATTAACTACTGGATGGATCATGGAGTCCGTTTTTTTGCACCCCAAAACACGCATGTTGATCTCGATGTTACAATTGGTGCCGGTAGTTACATTGGTGCCGGCGTAGAACTATATGGTGCAACTAAGCTCGGACAAAATTGTCATATAGCATCGACTTGTATTATCGAGAACAGTGTTTTAGCTGACAATACAGACTTAAAACCATTTAGTCATCTCCAGAATAATAATATTAATAATTTAAATTTAAATTCTAAAACTAAAATCTCGCACACCAAAAAAAGCAAGAGTATTAGTAAAACTAAACCAGCTAATAAACAGCCCGAAAACCAGCTCGATAAAAACTTTGTAGCTGCCAAGAAAACCGATAATATTTACCAGACTTAAAGATTATTTAAATCATCTTGCAGATCTAAAGCTTTACTGATCAAACTAGCTTGTTTAGCATCACTCAACTGTTTACCCGTGAAATAATTTTTTAATAACTGCGCTAAATCCATTTCAGAATTAGCTACTGAACGAGCTGGGCGCAAACTAATTTTTTGCACGGGAAATACCCCGACTAGTTCCATTGCTGCGGCGCAAGCTTGTGTAATTGCCCTTAGATTTAAATTACTTTTAAGATTTTCTGGTAAATAATATTTAATTTTAACAATCGCATCGCGCAAATCTACTTGCTTAATCTTAGCCAAAATCTGTTCTGTTTGATCAGCTTGATCATGCAACTCAATATCTAACTGAATCATAGGTCGCATCGGCGTAGTAATAAATTTACAAGTAACAGGCAATTTGTTTTGGATTTTTTCTGGGATAGTGACTACACAAAAACCCTTGTCTTCTTTGCGTTCACCAAAATCTACCCGTTCAATCGAGCCGGCATAAACAATTGGGATACCGCCTGGCTCTGAATTTAAATTTTGATATCTATGCAAATGCCCTAATGCTACATAATCAAATGGCGCAATCGCTAATTGCGAAGGCAATAATACTGGGTCAGTCCCATAAATTGCGCGCTTTTCTGAGCCCGAAAATATGCCTGAACTAACTGTTAAGTGGCCAGTTAAAATAGCTGGCAAACTGGGATCTAGTTGACTAGCTAAATGCTGAATTATATTGCCCACAGACTGGGCAATATGTTCTGTGATTTTTTCTGCTGATTGATAAATATAACGATTAGAGATCGAAATTGTGTTGCGAGTCGGCCATGGAATTCCCACAATTTGCACCGGTCCACTTTTAGTTGTGATTTTTAAACTCTGAGGTTTATTAATCACATAAAACCCATCTACCGGTAAATCACTAAATAAATCTAGGGCATTAGCTTTGCCAAAACTTAAGGGGTTATCATGATTGCCGACTACAATAATTACCGGAATATTAGCTTTGTATAATTTTAAAAAACATTGGAGTAATAATTTTTGTTGTGTGGGGCTGGGGTTAGCTGTTTTATAAGCATCACCCGCAAAAATAAACAGGTCATGTTGATTAGCAATCGTATAATCAATACAAAAAGACAGCGCTTTATGAAAATCTAGCAATCTAGTGTGTATGCCAGTTTTAGGATCGATGCGGCCATAATTTTCAACCCCAAAATGAATGTCCGCAGTATGTGTAAAAGTGATCATATGCGCCCCCACTTAAAAACTAACTATTTGGGTATACAATGTCAGCTTGATCCCGTAATTCTTGCTTAGCTGCTGCCACGATCGCCGGATAACGTTGTTCAGTTAATATTTTCACAATTTCATTGCGCCGTTTTTCCAATGGCACTACACCAGCCGGAATAACTTGCATCATCACGAAAATATCGAAACCTGTAGGGACCGGCTTAACATACATTTCGCCCGGCGCCAGCTTAAACAAAAAGCTATTACCAGCAGAAATCTCGCTTGCTAAAACTTCCACGACTGGATCCCAATCCCAAGCTGAACGCTCATAGTTTTCACTATATTTTTGCACTAATTGCTCTAACTCAGCTTGCTGCACTTGAGCGTCTTTATCATCTGCTTGGGACACGAACGCTGTTCGCATGACATAGCGTATTTCAGTAGTCATCGGATGGGCATTATAATAGTGCGCGATTTCTTCTTCTGAGATTACCATCTTAGCATCTAATTCATATTGCATAGCTGTTTTACCGCGATACATCATCTTTAGATCAAATTTAAATTCATTGATATCAGGATAGCCCCAATGTGTCGCAACATTGCTCAGATCTTGCAGCGTCAACCCTAAATTCTGAACATAGCGATTGATCATATCATCAGTGACATCAACTTTTAAGCGTTCGCCTAGCTGATCAGCCAAATAAAAATCAATTAAATCAGTCAGCTGGTAAATTTCGCCATCATAACCTCTTCGACTGATATATTTAGTCGTGATGGGCTGCCCATTAACTACGGCTTCGATTTTATCTAGTTCGACTAGCTGCGCACCAATTATTAAATTCGAGCAACTAAATAACCAAAGCCACCATAAATTCTTATTTAACACCAGCTGCTGCTTTCTAATTTTTTATGATCTAAATTACTGTGTCTAAATTACTGTTGCACTTCTAGTTCGATATCTTCCAACAAACCATTGCCATCTAGCTCGCCAATATCATCAAACTCATTGGCATTATCTATATTACTATCTAGCCCATCAAGATCTTCGGTTAAATCAATCATCTCTGCTTGCCCTACTTTGGCGGCTTGCTGTTTTTTTAATTCTTCAAAATATTGCTTATTTTCTACGATTTTGAATTTCTGCGCTAATTTAGGCAGTTCAACATCGATCATTTGCTTAGTTTTTTCTGGTAATAACAGTTCACGTAAACCATCTTGCACTTGCTCTAATGGACGATATTTGACAGCTACTTTACCAGTGACGTTGATCACCCAATAATCATCTTCACATTTCACAACTGCCACATGTGGAAACTTTTGGACTGCTAAAATCGCACTTTTAATTTCTGGCATTACATTAGTACTATCATCATTAATAATACCCAAATTACTAACATCTAGATCACTAGCTTTAGCTAAATTTTCTAGCGTCTCTTTGGAATTAGTTTTTAACTTATGGGCAAATTCATTTGCTTTAGCTTGCTGTTCTTTCTCAAAACGGACGGCTTTGGCTTCGATACCAGCTGGCGATAATAATAAACGACGATCAGTGTTTTTATTTTTCTCATAATATTCTTTCAGGTCAGCCTCGGTTACTTCGACCTTATGATCTTGAATAAAGATTTGTACATCTAACATTAAACGAATTTGTTCTAATTTTTTTTGCTCTTCAGCTTGATATTTTTCAGTATTGCGAATGCCACTAGTTTTAGCCCACTCGCCCATGATCATCAACTGAACTTTATTTTCGAATAACCCTTCTTTCACGCGAATTGGGTCATATTGTAAAACAAAGCCAATCTGCGGATCGTTACTAACTACTTCAGCTAGAAATTCATCGAACTCTTTGACCGTTAAAACTGGCTTACCCGCCATAGATAATAAAACCGTATCGTCACCTGAACTAACGGAATTATTAGTACCAGCTGGTGAACTAGCATGATCTGACTTATCAGAACTTGCTGTTATTGTGTTAGCATTTGTATCTGCTGCTAATTTTTCTTCTGGAATAGCCTGAACTTGTGATTTAGCAGCTTTAGTAGTACTAGCTGTGTTTACTTTAGAATTATTTTGTTTAGTAGTTACTAATTGCTGTTTATTTTTCTTAGCTAGTAATTCGCCCACTGAAGAGCTTAAAATTAATAGTAGTGCAACTAAGCTAAACTTATTTATAACTTTATTTTGGTTTTTGATTTGAATTTGGCAAACAGGCTTCATATATTCGCTTCTCGCTGAAACTAGAGATTATTTAACAAACAGATTTTCAACATATTAGCACAAGCAAAAATAAGTTTAAAGCTGGTTTCAAACAACATCGATCACTTTAGCTAAATATTCGATATCAAAAAATTTTTCTTTACGTTGAAAAGCTAAACCCAACAAAACTATTGGTTTGCGCTGATACTGCAAAACTTCATAATATTTACGATCTTCAATCTGCTGTAAAGCTACTTCTTAAGTGCCGAATATAGCTTTAAGGCAAAGCTCTCAGCCTCTGTAAGTTCTAAGTTAGCATATACGCCCAATAAATATTTTTGCAGGGCCGTGCGAACTTCAAAATTGGGATACCCCAATTGGAAAGCTCTTTTTTCACTATCATAAGCTGTAATCGTCAAATAACCTGTTTGAAACATTAAAGCCGTTAATGGCATAGCACTAATTTCAAAGATACCTAAGGCATCTTCCGTAGTCTCAAAATGCTCTAAGTTTAAAATTTCATGCTCTGATTGACGATATTTTTTGGCCAATTCAGCCACTAAAAAAGCTGGCGTGCCAGATTGCAACCAAAAATTTTTAAATTCTTGTAGATCTAGAGCGTTCATAAGCGAAAATGGATTATAAACAGTAATACTATCTGCACAAAAACGGTATCCATTATACCAATATTTAACCTGCTGTCTTAACTGTTCATACGTAATATTTTTAGCAATAGCCCAAGCTTGTAGCTGTGATTTTAAATAATTATCAACTTCGCTATCAGTATAGCCGCAAATCGTAGCCCACCTGTGATCCATGGTGAGAATTCGCAAATTATTAATCCCAGAAAATAAACCTGCTTTAGCAAATGAGCTAACGCCAGTAATAAACACAAAATCAACTAGCGCATCTAAACTTTTGATTATGGTGAAAAAACTACGAATTGCATCACGTACAATTTGAGCTTGCTGCGGCTTGTGTAAGACTTGTAAAATCGGACTATCATACTCATCGATTAAAACTGCTACATGGCCAAATTTAGCAGCTAGCGCCCTAACTAATGCTCTTAATGCAATGTCTGGCTTGGCACTATTTAACTTTAAATTTAACTTATAATCATCTGCAATATCTTGCAATAAAGCACACAAGCCACTACGCAAATCTTCAACATTAGTTACCGTAATGGCAGACAAATCGAGCATCACGATTCCATGTGGTTGCCATTGATAGTTACTTCTGGAAATCCATAGATCTGTAAATAAACTTTGATTGCCTGCTAAAATTTCTTTTAATGTCGATACTAATAAAGATTTACCAAATCTACGGGGCCTAGAAAGAAAATAACGATGCCCTTGCGTAATTAAATTATAAGCATGCTCAGTTTTATCGATATATAAATAACTAGCTTTACGAATTTTAGCAAAAGTACTCAGCCCAAGTGGCAATCTGAACATACATAAACTCCTAATTTAAATTTCTGTATTTATACTACCCGGCAAGCAACAACTACTGTAATAGATTTAGGTTTTAACGTAGCTAATAACTTAGCCACACTAATTACAGTTGCCCCAGTGGTCATTAGATCGTCAACTAAAACTAAATTTTTATTAGCAAAAATATGATTAGCTAACAGCTCAGTATTTAAGCTAAAAGCAGTCTGCACATTTTGCCATCTGGCTACAGTTTTTAACTCAGCTTGATAATTAGTACGCTTAGAACGCTTAAGCAAATGGGCAACTTGGACAGATTTATTTGCAGGATTACTTTTTAGACTAGCCAATCTTTCTTGGTCAAAAGCTTGCTTATATTCAACTAAATTTTCAGCAATAATTTCTGCTTGATTAAAGCCCCTAGTGACTAATCTGGTCCAATGTAATGGCACTGGTATAACATAATCTATTTCTAGATATCGTAAGCTAGTTTGCTCCCAAATTAACTGCGCTAACTGCTTACTGGCCAAACGATTACCGCCATTTTTAGCTAAAATTAATTTTTTGAGTGGGTCTGCATAGTTCGAAATTGCTAACACAGGAGCACTATATTTACTGTTAACTTTTAAATCAAGATTTGCGACTGGTAAAATTAATCTAGCGCAATCTGCACAAAAAAATTGTTCAGGTACAACTGGTCGATAGCAGCTTTCGCAGTAAGCAGGCGCCAAAATGGGCTGCATAATTTTCTGCATAAATTTTAAATTAAAATAATTAGCAGAAAATATATTTAACACAAATCACCCAACTAAGATTTGTTAATAAGCCTGCGACTAGATCATCTGCTAAAACGCCTAGTGCTCCTGGTAATTTTTCAGCTAAATTGACGGGCCAAATTTTAGAAATATCAAAAAATCTAAAAATTAAAAAATTTAAAACTAAGACTAGTAAACTAAATTTGCAGGTAATAATAAAACAACACCAGAATCCTGCAAATTCATCGATGATAATTGTTTGATCATCAGAAACTGGGAAATAATTACTAGATTTATAAATAATTAAATACGCACTAATTATTACCGTAATAACTAAACCTAAATAAATTAAATTATTACAATATTGCCTAGCTAAAAACACCACTGGTACAGCTGCTAATGTTCCCCAAGTTCCCGGCGCTTGCCAATTACCCAAATCACCTAAAGTAGCTAAATTTTTACAAAAAAGATTATTTTTTTCAGGATAATACTCCCTAAATAACATACAACAAACACCGATAAAAATTCCCACATCAGCTAAATTAAAAATGGGAAAGTCCCAATTTAAATTATTAAATTTAAAACTAACGTGTATGAAATCGATTACCGCACCATAATATAAACGATCAATTAAATTAGAAATTGCGCCAGCAATAATTAAGCTTTCAGCTAAAATAGTTTTGCCAGCCCGCAATCTCTGCTTAGTATAAAAAATCAAATAAATTAAAATAACTGAAATTGCCGCTATTAAACTTAATCGTGCCATTAAATTATGCGCGCTAAATAAACCCCAACTAACACCCTGATTAAAAGCTAGCTCTAAATCGAGCTTGATCAAATTTAAAAAATTAAATACTGGCATAATATTAACTAAATATTTAACTGCCCAGAATTTAGTTGCTTGATCTGAACTGAGTAATAATAGCGCCAGTAAAAGCTGTGCCCACAACATCCCTCGACTGCGCTCGGGACGAGCGGGAGATAGATTATTTAATCTCATGAAATTTCCCAGGCACTCTTATAAGCAATTGCATGTTAGAACTTTTTCGTAATTTTTTTTAAAAAAATAATTTCTCGCTCTCAGCGTAGCTTTAGCAAAGTCTGGAGTGAAATCAAGGGATGTTGCGAGCATAACTATCTAATCTCAACACCCAGATTTTTTAGCGCCCCGACAACTTGCGCTTGAATCTGCTCAATTTCAGCTTTAACTAAAGTTTTTTGAGGATCAACAAATTTATATCTAAATGTTAATGCCCGTTGCCCCTGCCATTCTGGTTTGGTAAAACTATCGATTAATTCAACTGACTGAATTAAACTATGCGCAACTTTAATGACCTCGGTTAATTGGGCCAGAGTTAATTTTGGCGCAACCAAAACTGTCACATCCAAATAATTTATTTGATATTTAGATATCGGCACAAACTTTTCAGCCGGCGCATTATAATCTAATAAATAATCTAAATTTAACTCGAAAACTAAGCCTTCTAGCTCTGTATCAGAGAGCTTAGCCCAAAATTCTGGGACTAACTTACCAACTAAGCCAATTTTATAATTATTATTATTAACTTTATGCACTAGCACCACAGTTTGAGCTGGATCATACCAAGCTGGCAAACTATTTAATTCACTTGCTAAAACCAATTCCCAATTAATTTCTAACTTTAAAAGTTTAAACAACTGGGTGAAAATATTTTTAAGCTCGTAAAAATTATTATGATTAATATTTTTGCGATTAATTTTAGTAGTAGCTATTATGCCAGCTAAACTGAAACTTTCTTGTGCTTTTTGCGGAGTTTCTAAGATCCAAGTTTTATTGCACTCAAAAAAATTAAGCTGATCTACGCCAGTATTTAAGTTTTGATAAGCACTTTTAATTAAGTGCGGCACCAATGATGTAACTAAACGACACCAGTTTTCTGAAACTGGATTATCGACTTGAATATAAGTTTTATCCGCAGGCAACCATTGTAATTCACGCAAAAACTGTTCATCAAAAAATGGATAATTATTAACTTCGTGCATCTGGCCCGTAGTTGCTAATAGTTGTTTAATTTTACGTAAATTATAAACCCGCTGATTATTAAACGGGATTAGTGCTTTCGCTGGCAACTGTGCTGGAATATTGCTATAGCCATAAAAACGGCCGACTTCTTCGACAATGTCTTCCGGCAAGCTGATATCTTTACTTACCCGATAACTAGGCACTGAGATAATATATAGCAGCGCACTCTTAGAATCTTTATCAGCTAATTCTGGCATAAGTTCTTGGGTTACACCAAAGCCCAACTTGGTTAAAGTTGCTTGCACGAATTCTGGCTTAAGCGTAATCCCCAAACGCTGTTCAATAAAATCATGCGTGACTTTAAGCACTCGGTCTGGACAGCTTGTAGCGTCTTTAGGTTCAGTAGAATTATTATTATTAAAACTATTATTACTAGAATTAATAAATTTAGCGGCTTGATAATTAACATTTAGATCTATTAATAATTTTACATATCTTTCAATGGCTAACTCAGTTTGCGCCGGATCTAAACTCTTTTCAAATCTAGTAGATGCTTCAGTGCGCAACTTTAAGCGCACCGCTGTGCGTCTAATTACACCAGCTTCAAAATTGGCCGCCTCTAATAATATACTGTTAGTTATCTCGCTAATTCCAGAATTTTTACCACCCATAATTGCCGCTAACGATACCGGCTGATCGCCAGATGTAATTACTAAATCAGAGTGCAGTAAATTAATCTTTTGGTCATCTAATAATTCTAATTGCTCGCCAGCGTGGGCATAACGCACACCAACACTATTGGAAACTAGCTTATCAGCATCAAAAACGTGCATCGGCTGCCCTAAATCGAGCATGACATAGTTGGTTAAATCGACTAGTAATCTAATCGGCTTCTGATCTAGTCTGGCTAACATAAATGCTTGAAATAAATCAGTGGCCGGATTCTCAGTGTGAGTTATTAGATAACTACTAAACTTCTGGCACCCAAAATTTAATTTTTCTTGCTTTGAGTTTTTTAAATTTTGGAGCACTGGGATTTTATTTATAAATTCGTTGATATCTTTTAGCTCAAAATCATAAATCGCTGCAATTTCACGGGCAATACCACGATGACCCCATAAATCTGGCCGATGCGTAATCGACTTATTATCAATTTCTAAAATCGCATCTTGCCAAATGATTTTAGCTTTCCAGAGACCAGCACGCAATTCTATTGCGCAACTGACAGGGGTTAATAAACCATCTTTAGTGCTACCAAGATCAGTTAAGCTAGCCCATTTATATTTATTATTACCAATATTATTAGTGCTGTGATTAGCGCTACTACTACTAGAAATATTTTTACAAGCTAAATATAATTCGCCAACTTTAAGCTGAGTTCGCGCTGGCAATTCTAAATCTAAACTTAACTCTGCGCTAAAAAATCTATTTTCAGTTAATATTTCGACTATGGTAAAATTCTCGAGGCTTAACTTTAAACTCTCGCAATTCTCAATTTCAGCGGTGATTTGATTAAATTTAGCTACTAATTCTGCTAGATTAATTTTATGCCAATCAACAGCTTTAATATGCTCAAAAATCCAGGCGATCGATAATTTCATAACATTGACTCATTACGCTAATTATGGTTTA
>CANKEI010000001.1 GCA_947481115.1 bacterium | reverse complement strand
TTGCGGGCTTGGAAGATGCTTGTAGCTTTTGAGAAACTTTATTATCTAAGCTATCTGTACAATTAGATGCTGGCTGGATATTTAAATTTTGGGTAAGTATTTGCGAATTTAAATTAGTTACTAAATATTCTAACTCTGGATCGATACCCATGATCGTGATGGCAGGACTAAGTTGTTGTTCCTGGGTCGCAATCATTACTTGACGGGTGATTTTGGGGGCACAAGCACTAATTTCGGGAAACTCTTTTTTTAAGACTTTTTGGATAGCGGGGAAATTTAGCGCAGCACCGGTCTTACTCTCCATAATTAACTGCGGATGAATCGTCTGTAGATTTCTAAGCGTGACCTCTTCAAAGCCGCGCATAATCGACCAGGTTAACGCTAATGCACCGCAGGCTAACGCTATACTAACCATACTGATAATTAGCATGGTTTTAGTAGCGTGATTGGTGTGCGGGCTGAAGATTAGGCGTTTAGCGAGCCAAATGAGCATATGCGAGTTTCGAATTTTTAAATTAAATCTAGATTGTTTAAGCGAGCTTGGTATTTACCGGCTTTAAATTTAGTGTTTAACCAGATCTTAATAATTTCTAAAGTTAGTTCTGGAGTTAGAAAATCAGCGGGTAAAACTAAAACATTACAGTTGTTATCGGCTTTAGCTTTTTGGGCGAGCTCAGTATTCCAAACTAGGCCAGCATAAATTTTGGGATAACGATTAGCTGCGATCGACATGCCAATGCCCGAGCCGCAAATTAAGATTCCCAGATCAGCTTGGTTAGTTAAAAGCTGCTGGCAAACTTTATTAGTGAATTCTGGATAATCGCAAGTTAAATTATTATCACAGCCCTGATCTAGCCAAATAATTTCTTTCCCAATAATTTTTTCTGGGGCAATTTTTGCGATAATAAATTTTTTTAGTTCATAGCCGCGATGATCCGCGCCAATAGCAATGCTTAAACTCATTTTCGTACTCGTAATAAAAATTCAGCCGGATCACATTCATCATTGGTTTGATCGCATAGCTGGTAATTTCCCGGGGCCCAATGTAAGACAGCAGCTTGTTGTAGTGATCTAAGTTTAATACTAACTATTAGCTGTTCTGGGCGTGCTAGTTTAGCAGTTTTAAGTAGTTCTGAGTTGGCTGGCATATCTATAATAACTAATTCTTGTTCAACTTGTTTGCAAATTGCTAGTTTGTCGCGCGTTTCAGGCGCAGCACAGCTACTTTGATTGTGCTGTAAGTAGCGACTATGATTTAAATTATTTAAGTTGTCTGGGCTGGGGCTAATATTATTACTGTCACCCGTGCTATTATTATTATTATTTATTAAATTTTGGGGTTTTAAATCAAAGCCGACTAGATAAACTTGCTTGTGCTTATTAAATCTATTTCCAAAAGCTAACTGATATTTACCTGGTAATGCCACTGAGGTTAATACTGAAGGTCGATAACAATCTGCGCCAAGTTGTAAGCTAATATTCCAGCCGCGTACATTGGGTGGCTCATCAGTCCATAACATTTGATCATACATGTATGGTGCATAAGCCAAGACATAAAAAACATAGCCGTGCTTAGGCGTGCTAGTAGGGACCAGTAGAACATCGAAAATCCCAGTAGTACTAAACCCATTGTAAACTCTAGTAGTACGAATATTTTGGCGCCATTTAAGCCAATAGGCTGGATTAATATTGTCAGCCTGATAAAAAGTCATGTTGGTCCATTCTGGAAAACCGACACAGCCAGTTAAAATTAAGGGTAAAATTAGATATATGATTTTTAGTTTCAAGCGATTACACCTAAGCTTAATTTTTTATATTTTAAGTATAGCAGCAGTAATATTTTTTTAGTAATCCCAGCAAGCAGCTAAAAGTTAGCTAAAACAAGTTAAAACAGGATTCTTAGAGCCAGGAGACGCGATTTATAGTTATCTACAGGTTTATATTTAATATTTAGTAATTTTTTACATAGAACTCTTGTTTTTGGAATATCAGGTTTAGTAAGCTAAGGTTACAGTAAGAATATATTTAGACTAAAATAGGGGTTATGTCTGTGAAGCAGTTTGTTTTGAGATTAATACTCTGCTTGAGCACATTAGGTGTCTTAGATAACAGTGAGCTTTCAGCCATGGAAGAAAATGGTCCAGTGCTAGATGTAGTACTGGCCGTTTCCCGCGCCCAAGTACTCGTGGCTAGGAATAACTTTGGGCGGGTATATGATTTTTTTAATTTTAATGTTGCCGGAGCGCCCATAAATATATTTGGTATGCATGCAGATGTGATACCATTAGCTGCGATTAGGCCAAGAGTTTTAGTGGTTAGAAATTTTTTTAATGATTTAGCTAATAATTTAGCTGTGCAGCTAATAGCGCCAGTGGCGGTGCCAGCGGCGTTAGGTTTAGTGAATATCCACTTTGATCCGGCGCTTTTAAATCAGGCGGTAGGGGCGGCTAATAATATTTTGCAGACTATTGATAACTTAATTGCGATAAACTTGTTAGATGCAGATATTTTGGAGCATGACGATTTGTTAGATATCGTCTGGGATGATAATAGTTTGTTGCACAGAATAGATCATATATTTGAGGTAATTATGCCACAACTGCATGGTCATTGATTTTATTTATAATATTAACTGGAGGATTTGAACTTGATGAAAATTATGTTTATGAAAAAATTTATGGTGTGGTCCATAGTTCTGTTAAGTGCAGTTGGAGCTAAAAATCTTTGGGCTTTAGCAGAAAATGGCGCACCCAACTTAGCTGTGGACGCGAATGTTCTGATAGCAGCGCAAGTTAATAATGTTTTAATGCACGGTGCAATTGACCTGTGGGATTTGCTGGTAACAGAGTCTTTACCTGAATTAATGGATTACGATTTTGCAGTTGAGCCATATCCGGCTGAAGACATGCTGATACTTATAGAACAGGTGGGCATGATCAAAGGTGTGCTGGCACTATTACAAGAAGGATTAGCAGCGGAGCCTGAACTAGCTCCAGAAGACGGTGATGATTTAATGCCAATAATTCAAGTTAGTTTACAGCAAGTTTTGAATGCAATAGCAGCACTAAATCAAATCGAATTAATTTTAGCAGAAGTGTCTAATGGTAATTTAGACCGTTTACAAGAAATAGAAGAAGTAGCAGCAGAAGCGGTGAATATAATTTTAATGGCTATTGATGCCCAGTTGCCTGATATGCCGTTAGGGTTAGCTATACCCGCTATAGATTGATTTAAATTAAATTTAAAGGGTAGGTTTGTGAAGAAATTGTTATTAGGTTTAATGCTGCTATTTGTTAGCTCTCAGAAATTGTGTGCTTTAAATCAGCATAATCCTGATATTCGGATAGTGCGAGTGGTGCGAGCTGACACATTAGCAGTAATACACGATTTTGCTGGTATTTATGCGCAGTTGTTAGCCGCGTATGGGGCAGATGAGTTGGATGTAGCTAGTTTAGCAGGTATTGCACAACGAGTGCATAATCTTAAGAATGTGCTGGAAGCGATGGAAGTGCAGTTTGATGCGCCATTGCCGGCAGGTATGCCTGGCAGGGTGGTACTGAATGCCAATGTGGATGAATTAAGAGGTGCTATCGAAGACTTAGAGCTAATTTTTCTAGCGACTCAAGCAGCCTTTGAGACTGGTGATCGAGAAGAATTAATACTTGATATGGAATTATATTGGGAAAGACTTATAGATCTGTTAACAGATCTCAGGGATCAATTGATAGCGTTAGATTAATTGTAGAGTATTGGAGGGTTTGAAATAAAAAACTTATGTTTAAGATTAATAATTTTACTAGAAAGCAAGTGGGAGTGTTGTTATGAGAAAATTATTATTAGTCTTTATGCTGCTAGATTTTACAGGTTTAATTAAAGCTGCGATAGTAACAGTTAATTTTACAGCAAATGATCTTTCTGGCGGCCAGGCAGGAGCCAATCGGATAAACTTAATCATGTTACCGTCCAAAAAAATCGAAAATCTTAAGTCTGGAGGTACTACGACAATTTCTACGACTGATACTTCTTTTACGATTTGGGACACAGAGCTAGCTAATGGTTCATATGCAGCTGCAGCTTGTAGTGTAAATCCACAAGCTTTGATTTCAGAAAGTGAAGCAGATTTTACGCTAAACATTAACCATTATGCTAAAAAATTATGTGATTTTTGTGAGGGACTAACTTCTGATCCTACAGTTGATGCTAAAGATTTATCTTATATTTTATGTCAAGAAATGATGCCCAAGCACTGCTGTCAGTATATTGTGCTTTCCGTTCTTCCTTTGAAAGCAGGGCATTAATATGAAAATCATGCACGTAATATTACTTAGCTTAGTAGTGATGGTTGATTGCCCCAATGTATTATTAGCCTTACCGGTTGCGGCCGCTTGTAATAGTCCGCATGACTGTCTGACTACTAATAATACTCATAATAATCTTACCTGCGACTATGCGAGCTCGACTTGTCGGCGCTGTCTTGGTGGCAGTGAACTATGTGACACAGCTCGATGGTCTTATAGCCAATGTTGCCCAGGTTATAACTGTGATCAAACAGGGCGCTGCCTAAAAAGTTAAAGTTATAAAATCTTTTAATAAAAGCTTAATTCTCAGGTTGTTTTTTATGGGGTTTCCAGCGTTTTAAAAGCTCTTTATATAATAATTCCTGAGTGTTCTCGCTGGGATTTTTTTCTTTTTTAGAAAAAGCGATTTCAGCACTAGACTGAATTACGGAGTAGTGACAGCTGGACAAGTCAATATGATCCAATTCTGGCAGCAAGTCACGATTCAGCGAACTTTGACTAGCTTGTTCAGCGCCCGTTTCTACTAAAAGTAGTTCTAATAACGAAATAAAATTAGCCACGGTGTCCGATGAAAGTGCAGATAGATTTTGACTGTCAACTGTCCGATTAAAATTACGTGATAAGCCGCGTTTAAAAGCTTTAGAAATTAATTTTTTAAGACCTTCGGCTTCATATTGCATTAGCCAATCCATTAACTGTAATAGTTCGTAAGATAGTACGATCTGCTCTTCATTTTGTAATAAATTTGGTTTTTTCGCCATGCGGGACCTCTACAGTTTAATGCCGGTTAAACTACTACTGCTCATCATACTTCATATCCCATGGGTTACTGTCAACCGTTTTTTGTTTCTGAGATTTTTTTAGGCGTGTTAACTGCTTTGCACTATGTTCAATTGTGCGTTTAGAATTTTCTACTTCTAAATTTAATTGGGCTTGAGTTTCGATAAAAGCTTGGTTCATGGTAGCTTGTAGTTGCTCTATTTGAGTTTTTAATTTTAAAATTAGTTCAACTCCGGATAAATTAATGCCCAGCTGGTGCGTATAATAGATAATTTCTTCTAATCGTTGAATATCTGCTTCTGAAAACATACGTGTATTGCCAGCCGAACGCTTCGGCGTAATTAGGCCTTCTTTTTCATAAAAGCGAATCGTTTGCTGATGCACCGTAAACATTTTTGCTACAGCAGAAATCGAAAGATAATTTTTCTTGTTATCCATAAAAAACTCAAATAAAAACTCAAATAAAACTCAAGATATAAAATTAACTCTTAAAATTAAACATTAAATCTTACGTTAACAATATCGCCATCTTGGACGATATAGCCTTGGCCTTCGGTACGTAACTTGCCAGAATCGCGGAGTGTATTAATCGAACCGGCTTTAAAAAGATCTTCGCAATTGAAGATTTCGGCACAGATAAATCCACGTTCTAAATCAGAGTGGATTTCGCCTGCAGCTTGGCGAATGGTAATTCCAGCTGGAATGGGCCAAGCGTGAATCTCTTTTGGGCCGCAAGTAAAGAACGTAATTAAGCCCAAGTTTTTATAAGCCGCAGAAATAATGCGATCTAAGCCAGAACCTTCTAAGCCCATCATGTTGGCTAACTCGGCCACTTCTTCTGGGTTGTCTAACTGTGAGAGTTCGTATTCGATCTTGGCGCAAACTGGAATGACGCGATCAGCACCAAAATGTTGGATCAAAGTCTGATAATATTTATTTTGCTGCCAAGCTTTACCGTCTAAGTCACTTTCAGTTAAATTGGCGATCACTAAAAAATTTTTCGTGCAGAGTAAGGGCAGGGTGTTAGCCGCTTGGTTAGCGCGTACAAATTTAGTAATTTCAACTAAGTTGCCAGTGTCACAGAGCTTATTTAATTTAACTAAGAATGCTTGCTCTTGCTCTAAAATTAATTTTTCTTTGGGGCTACTTGCAGCAGTGCGCAATAATTTAGGTAATTTTTCTAAGCGCTTACTGATACTTTCTAAATCTTTTAAAACTAATTCTGTAGCGATAATCTCATAGTCTGAGAGTGGATCTACTTCAGAATCACGAATAATATTAACATCGTCGAAGCAACGTAAGACATATAAAATTAGATCTACTTCACGAATGTGGCCTAAGAATTGATTGCCTAGACCTTCACCAGAGGCTGCGCCTTTAACGAGGCCTGCGATATCCACAAAATTGATTTGTGAAGGAATAATTTTAGTAGAATTATAAAGCTTTAAGAGTTGCTCAGAGCGTGGATCAGGTACATTGGTAGTTGCTAGATGAGGATCGATTGTACAAAAAGCATAATTTTCTGCGGGCACGTTAGATTTGGTTAATGCATTAAACAAAGTAGATTTGCCCACGTTAGGCAGTCCTACTAAGCCAACTTTGATACTCATATATGCCCTTATGTATATTTACAAGATTAATAGTTGAAATTTTCTAGTTTATTTATTCTAGTTTATTTAGTAAAAATATACCCTTTTTTCACAAAAACTGCTTGTGAATTTGTAACTTCTTGCAAAAAACCCATTTTCATTGTTAAAACTTAGGTGTGGTTTTAAATGTTCAAACTCTGACACAAAATAAGGAGATGTCGATGAACAAGGGTATGATTGAAAGAAGCGTGTACGTTATTGCGGATGTTTTATTAGTAGCTGGTGCGATTGCGGTAGGTTTATTAGCTTTCGGAATTAATGTTTTTCAGGGTGGCTTGGTGCAACAATATGCCCCAATGCTACTGAAGCCGTTACAAATTGCGATTGGCCTAGCCGGTGTAATTGGTTTATATCAGCTAGTAACTGGTTGTAAATGTTGCTGTAAGTAGTCACACTTGCGATAATATTTTTATAATAGCGAGCGAGAACTTAATCAATTCCCGCTCGCTATTAATTTTAGTCTAATTTTAGTCCTAGACTATTTTTCAGTCACTTCTGGTTCAATTGGCTCTTGTGAGTCGCCAGAATTATCTGCACCAGAATTATTTTGATCTGGGGCTTCACCAGATTTCTGCTGATATAAAATCTCAGCTACTTTATGCGAAGCCTGAATCAACTCATCTGTCGCCGCTTGAATTTGTTCCGCATTATCAGTGCTATCTTTTAGAACTGTGCGGGCTTTTTCTAGCGCAACTTCGACTTTCTGAATTTCTTCAGCGCCGATTTTGTCTTTATTTTCGTGCGCCGTTTTTTCGATTTCTAAAATTAAACCATCTAAACGATTACGTTTTTCAATTAATTCGCGTGCCTTCTGATCTTCTACAGCATGCTCTTGGGCTTCTTTGACCATACGTTGCACTTCGGCATCAGATAGGCCACCGCTATTAGAAATGGTAATGCGATGTTCTTTGCCAGTACCCTTGTCTTTGGCAGTCACATGCACGATGCCGTTGGCATCAATATCGAAAGTAACTTCGATTTGTGGCATGCCGCGGGGGGCAGCTGGAATACCATCTAGTCTGAATTGACCTAATAGTTTATTATCACGAGCGAATTCACGTTCACCTTGAAAAACCCGAATATCAACTGAAGTTTGATTATCTTCAGCGGTCGAGAAGACTTGTGAGCGTTTAGTTGGGATAGTAGTATTACGTTCGATTAGCTTAGCTACGATACTACCTTGAGTTTCGATGCCTAGGGATAATGGCGTAACGTCTAATAATAATACATCTGTGACATCGCCAGCTAAGATACCACCCTGAATGGCAGCACCAATTGAAACTACTTCGTCAGGATTTACGGAACGATTAGGTTCTTTGCCAAAGAACTCTTTTACTAGCTCTTGAACTTTAGGAATTCTAGTTGAGCCACCGACTAGTAAAACTTCGTCGATTTTTTCTTTAGGTATTTTGGCATCAGCTAGGGCATTCTTGCATGGAATTAGCAAGCGTTGAAAGATGTCAGCACAGAGTGATTCAAGTTTAGCGCGTGAAATCTTTAAACTTAGATGTTTAGGTCCGGTAGCGTCTGCGGTAATATATGGCAAACTAATTTCAGTTTCGCTCAGTGATGAAAGCTCTTTTTTAGCTTTTTCAGCCGCTTCTTTTAAGCGTTGAAGTGCCATTTTATCTTGGGCTAAATCAATGCCATGTTCTTTTTTAAACTCAGCGATAATATAATCAATCAAGTGTTGGTCAATATCGTCGCCACCTAAGTGAGTGTCACCGTTGGTTGATTTAACTTCGATCATACCATCATTGATATCTAAGATTGAAACGTCAAAAGTACCGCCACCGAAGTCAAAAACGGCTATAATCCCGTTTTTCTTCTTATCTTCGCCATATGCTAGCGCAGCAGCAGTTGGTTCGTTAATAATCCGTTTAACATCTAAGCCAGCAATTTTGCCGGCATCTTTAGTAGCCTGACGTTCAGCGTCATTGAAATAAGCTGGGACTGTGATCACAGCTTCAGTGACTGTTTCACCGATATAATCTTCGGCGATCTCTTTTAGCTGTGCTAAAATCGCGGCTGAGATTTCTTGTGAAGTATATTCTTTACCCTGGGCCATAATTCCAACTTCGCCATTGGCGCGTTTAACTACGGTGTATGGCATCTTAGCGGCTTCAGTTTTGACATCGTCATATTTTTGGCCGATAAATCTTTTAGCAGAGTAAATAGTGTTTTCTGGATTAGTAATCGCTTGACGTTTAGCCAGTGTACCAACGAGGCGTTTGCCGTCTTTGGTAAAAGCTACTACTGAAGGTGTAGTATTAGAGCCGTCCTTGTTAGGAATTACTTTAGGCGAACCACCTTCCATGAAAGAAACGACCGAGTTAGTGGTACCTAAATCAATACCAATAATTTTTTTTCCCATCTGAATACCCCTTTGTTTTAATTTTTAGTTTTAGTTGTTTGGACAGTAATAAATTTTATTTAAAACTATTAAGATAATAATTTTAGCTGTTAATTATGTCAATCTGTCTAGCTAAAAATCTTAGCGAGTAAGACTCAGATTTACTGAAAGTTTTCTTTTTCAGATTTTTTATTAAAAATTACTCCAGCGGGCATCCCAGCCCCGCTGGAGTAATAATGATTTGCCCTGGGATGCCCGCCTACGTAGGCGGGCAAGTAAGCTTTTTTTAGTCTAATTCGGCAATTTCGGCCGGAGCACTTACAGCGGCTAAATTGGCAGCTGCTTCACGATCAATATTAGATTTGGCTAACGCTGTTGCCATACCGGTAGCAGCATTAGTATTAGTTTTAGCTTGGGCGGCCATTTGCTCGCCCAGTTGATGACTATTATCGTCAGCGACTTTAGCTAATTTTTTAGCGCCTTCGGCAATACTTTTGACATGATCAACCGCTTTAGTAGCAATCGCGTCCGAGCCTTTTTTAGCTGCGTGAACTGCGCTGACCGCTTTTTTAACATCTTGATGTTCTTTATGAGCGGGGTGCTGTGCATCAACTGTGAGCGATTCTTCATAAACGGCGCCAGCGTGTGCATTAGCACCATGACCCAGCTCGGTTTGGACTTTTTCCAGCAAGCTTTCTAGGTCATGTTTTAAATCCATAAAAATCGCGTCCACGCCATGTTCTCGATTATAAGAATTGCCAGCGACAGTGGCTTGGTGCTTCGCTTTAGCTAGGGCGCTATGTGCAGTTGGCACCGGATCTTCAGCAACGGCTGGCGACATAACTGGTTTAGCGGCCATGTGGCTACTAGCCCCGTCTTCAGTGTCAGCAGCGTCAACGGTGTCCTGATTTTTGCGTGATTTTTTACCCAAAAGTTCGCTGGGTACCATGAGTAGTGCCACTGATAACAATAATAAACTAGATGTAACTTGTTTCATTAGAGCTCCTTTAGATTATTAAATTAGACTGGAGTCGAAGCTATAATGATTGTGGAGTTTTTTCAACAAATTTTTTGATTACGATTAAATTAATTAAAATAAAAGTTAAGACCCGTAGTGCGGCTAAGCTGAGTAGTAAGCTATTTAAAGTAGGGTGATAGCTACTAGCTAAATTATAAATTAAAATAATCGTAAGCAAATTGGGAATCACAAAATAATAAATTTTATTAATTACCAGCAAATATTGTTCATGCGCTAAAAACAAGCTATCGAGCAATAAGATTCCTAGGAAAATTAAACTGTTTTCGCGCATTAAAAGCTCTAAGCTTTCGGCATGAATTACAGTTAAGCTAACTAAGATTACAGCAGCGCTGGTGAGAATTCCCATGAAACTATAAAAAATCTGGCTTAAAATTGGGCGATAGTTGCGAAACGTAAGCTTAGTCTGGGTTTGCGATAATAATGATCGAATTGGCAAGCCTAGTCCGTGATATAGCACATAGCGTAAATAGACCGCGATTCGGCTAGTTAATTTCAGGGGTGCGATCGCAGCAGCCCCAAATAAACTGGCTAAAAGCGTAATTAAGAAATTGCCACTAAAAGCTAATTTACTAAGCTGATTTAAAAAAATCCAAAAACGCTGAATTATTAAAGTTTTAATAGTTAATCTTGGTTCGGAAATTGTTTGATTTATTTCTGGCGCAATGGTGTCGTGTGAAATATTATAGCCTGGAAGCTGCCGGTATTTTTGGTAAATTGCCCAACTTAAGATTATTAAACTTAAGATCGAGCTAAGTAATAGTGGCGCAAAAATTAAATTTAAATTTAAATCGAAAAAACTATTTTTTAATAAACTAGGCGCGAGACTAGCTTGGGAGTCAAGATCACTAAGTTGGTTGGGATTAAAATAATAATTTAATAAGATTATGCCAGTGTAAACTGTAATACCTAGCACCTGAGCTACGGCTAAAGTTCTACTTAAGAAAAACAACTGTGCTAACGCCCGTAAATCTTTCAGCAAAGCTTCAAAAACCAACAACAGCCCTAAAGTTAGCCATACGGCTGGCGTGATCGTACAACAACTAAATTTAGCAGCAAACCAGCTATTAACCATTTCGTGCTTAAAGATTATGCCCAAGCTCACTAAACTTAATAAGCTGAATTGCGCTAACTGTTGCGTTAAAAATATTTTTCGGAATTTTAATTTATTGGCACTCAATAATTTAAAATCGATGGCTAGCGAACCATCGAAGCCTAAGTCCAAAAAATCCACTAATAAATATAAGATTGCAAAGATTGTGCCAATTAAGCCATATGTAGTTAACGGCGTAACTTTAAACAGCCAAACCATAAAGCAAGTTAAAATCGTTTGATAATATGTAGCGGATATAGCGTTCCACTTGATGTTTGTAATAAATTTTTGATATAGCGATGACGATCTGGTCAGCATAATTTAAAAATACCTAACTTTCGGCGCCGTAATTCCTCGCTTAATCACAGGGCTAAACTACTAAATTTTAAATGCCTAACAGTCTATGATAAAATAGATTCTTAGACGAGTAAACCCAAGAGGACGTTCTACACATAAAAAAAGGAGTAGTAATGTTCGTTCTTAATGAAAAAGTGGTTTATCCGGGGCATGGAGTAGCTAGGCTTAATCGCATAATAGAAAAGAGCATTGCTGGTAAATCAGCTTTTTTCTTCGAATTAGTTTTTTTGCATAAAGATATGATGATCTTGGTGCCAGTTGATAATACCGAGATGGTTGGTATTCGTAAATTAAGCTCTGAGGAAAACATCGATCATATTTTTAAGATTCTATCTACCCCTAATGACTGTACTGGAATTCAGTTAACTATTCCCAGCTCATGGAATAAACGCAGTAAAAAGTATCAATTTAAAATCAAAACCGGTGACATCTTTGAAATATCTAAAATTTATCGTGATTTAAATCACATTTCGCGACGTAAAGAACTTTCTTTTGGTGAGCGAAGTTTATTAATGCAAACTGAATCGCTATTGGCAGAAGAGATTTCTTTGGTGCGTAATGAGATGGAAGAGCGGGCTGTAGAGCTGTTGCGCGGAGCTTTTACCTGGGCGAAAAACACCCCAGCTTATCTCACAGGCAGGCAAATTTAGCTGATTTTTTTAAATATTTTCTTGAGCGGGCTGGTTTAAATACTGGCCCGTTTTCGGGTTTCTGCTAAGCTCTAAAGAATCAAAATCTTAGAGTTTTCTTAGGGGCAATATGATTATCATTGCGGGGCCGACTGGCGTCGGCAAGACAGAACTTTCTTTAAAGCTAGCGGCGCAGTTCAAAAATCCAGCGATAGTTAATGCAGATCTGGGCCAGCTTTATACACCACTGACAATTGGCACCGCTAAACCTGATTGGCGCAATGAGCCAGTGCCCCATTACCTATTTGATATTTTAGATCAACCAGAGAATTTTACGGCTTTTGAATATCGCAGACTAGTCAGCAAATTATTTAAAAAATTAAAGCTTCAAGTAGCTAATTCGCCAGAAAATTCGAGTCCCGATAGTTGCACTAAAGAGCTTAAAGCTACACCAATCTTAGTCGGCGGGTCAGGCTTTTACTTGCAAGCACTGTTTTTTGAGAGCCCCTTGGATAAAATTTCTCCCCAGGCGTCTGATAATAGCGGGGTGATTTATGACAATAACTCGCGCTTAGAAAATTTAAAATTATGGGAAAAATTAAATTTAATTGATCCGGTGCGAGCACAAGCGATTGATCCGCAGGACAGTTATCGTGTTCAAAGAGCATTAGAAATCTGGCAGAGATATAAAATATTGCCTTCGCAAGCTAAGCCAATATTTGCGCCTATAATACCCAAGATAGAAAAAATTAAATTAATTGTTTTAACACGTGACTTGCCCGAACTATATGCCCGAATTGATCAGCGTGTCTTAGAGATGTTAGACGCTGGTTGGTTAACCGAAGTCCAGGGCTTAGTTGGTACACCATGGGAAAAATTTTTGCTAACTAAACGCTTGATTGGCTACGATGATCTATTGACCAGTTTAAAGTCAGCAGGTGATCTAGAAAACTTAGCTGCTAGTACCGTGCAATTAATTCAAAAACGTTCTCGTAATTATGCTAAACGCCAAATTGCTTTCTTTAAAATGCTCACGCGCCAATTAACCGAAAATTCCGCTGGGCAAATTGAAATTGAATGGTTGAACTTGACGGCTACCGATGTTGATCTATATATTAAGCGACTGTTAAGTGATCCAAATTTTGCTAATCTAGCGAATAAAAAGTAAGCGAGTGAAATAGTGGAAAATCGACCAGAAAATTGCTTATGTCGTTCGACGACTGGTTTATTTATAGCTAAAAAGCAAGCTAGTCTGGGCTTATCGGCTTTGCTAGTTTGTCTATTACTTAGCTTTCTGGCCGGCTATTTTTGGGGCCGTCGACAACCGGTTGCAAATTTAACTGAACAGCTATCCAGTGCAGTTCTAGCGCAAGCAGCAGAGCTAAATAAAATAGTGCCTGATAGTAATAATCCTAAAGATCAAGCTGGGTTGGATCAAGATTCGCAGGTAAATTTAACAACTGAGCAACAATATCAGGGAACTATTCTGGGATTTAATAGCTTAAAAGCGGCGCGGAAATATTTAAATAAGCTCCAAAATTTGGGTTATAACTTACAACTTAAAACACAGCATAGTCGCAATAGTAAAAATAAATTATATACTTGGTACCAAATTGTTACCGAAAAATTTACCGATAAGGCTAAACTAGAGCAATTAATGCAAGCCATAAAAGTGCAAGAAAATTTATCAAGCACTAAAATTATCGAACTTTAAAATAATTAAAAATAAAGCTAATTAATAAATCATAAACAAGCCTGAGTTGTAACTTAAGCAAACTATCGATTGGATCACAATGATTTCATTTATCAGAGAAAAAATGGGCACGCGTTGGCTAAATGCTTTTATATGGCTAGCAATTTTATCCATGAGTGGCGTTGTTTTTATGTCGGATTTTTTAAAATTATTTAAAAAACATGGTGATTATGCGATTAGAGTTAATGGTACAACGTTATGCTACGTGGAATTCGAACATGGCATACAAACTGAAAAAGAAAAATTAGCTTATATGCAGCAACAGTATGGTGATCAAGTGATGCAAATGATGCTAGCTTCACAAACTGGTTTTTCGTTAGATCCAGCCCAAAACGTCGTTAATAATTTTATTTTGAGTGCGTTAGTTGGCCAAGCTGGTGAAAAATTAAAATTGATAGTTGCGTCAGCAATGGCTCGCAAAGAACTAAGTCGTAAATTGCCAGCAGCTTTAATTGATCAAGCAAGCGGTAAGATTGACAAGCAAGCTGTCCAGCAAACTTACAATCAGTCAGTTTCAGAACTAGAAAAACTGGTCGCTAAAGAATTGCAAGCTACGCTAGTGCTGGATCTAGTTTCAGCGGCGGCAGTGGTAGGTCAATTTGAAATCGACCAAGATTATGGCAATCGTCACGGGCAAAAAAAGTTCGCCGTAATTACTTTTCCAGCCAAAGAAATTATTGCCAAAATTAACTCTCAAAAAATCAGCGATCATGAGCTGGCCGGTTATTTTAAGCAACAAAATGATCTCAAAAAACGCTATTGGACTGAAGAGACCCGCGCCGGACAACTGTGGGAATTAACCCAGAAAGATTTTGCGATTAAAATATCAGAACAAGATGTGTCGCATTTTTATCACAAAAATAAAAAAGCTTTATACCAAGAAAAACCAGCGGAAATTAAAATTCGTCGTATCTTAATTCCGAAAAAAGCCGACCAAGATATTTATGCACTTTATACGCAAGCCAAAGAGTTGCGTAACAAGCTAGTGAGTGGTCAAGACAGTTTTGCCAATCACCAAGCAAAGGAAGTACTAATTAAACAAAGTACAAACACAGCCATTGGGGTAGAAAAAGCGGCCTTTGCCTTAAAGGCCGATGGTGAGATTTCGCCAGCGATTGAATTACCAGGCGGAATTGAAATCATTCAAAGAATTGCGCGTACTCCAGCGACATTTAAAGGTTTAGAATCGCTCCGGCCGCAAATTACTAAAGAATTAAGCGCACAAAAATTCCGCAAGATCGCTGAAGTCACTCTGCGTCGGATGGCGAGTTCAGCTACTGGGACACAGCAATTTAAAGCTTTTGCGGACAAGAAAAATATTCCAGGTAAAAACTTAGTGGGCACGACTAACGACCAAAATCCAGCCGTGCGGGCGCTCTTTGCGATTAAGGCGACAGGCAAACTAACTTATAGCTTTGAGGGTGATAAATTGGTGGTCGAAGGGCTCACCAGTATTAATAAGGCGCATGTCAAAAAGTTGGACGAAATTAGAGCTACGGTTTTACAAGATTACCAAGATGAATTAGTAGCCAAAGCTATGCAAGCCAAGTTAAACCAGGTAAAGCAAGCTTATGCTGGTAAAAAAGTTGATTTCGAGAGCTTAGCCCAGCAATTTGATGGTGCTTTATATACTACCAAAGAATTGACTCGCTCACAGGCTCACGAAGACGCTCAATTGCGCGCTAAAAGAATCCCCCTAGATGTTTTATGGGATTTAGCTAAGGTTTATGCCGTAACCACTTATGTTACCAAGGGTGACGAGTTTTTGATTGGCGAAGCTGGCATTAGCCGGGCGGATCGCTCAGGTTATGTGATTAGACTGGTTGACCTAGCGCTACCGGCGGCCAACGCTGAAATGGCAGAAAAGAAAGCCGCCATTGCTAAAACCCTAAAAAATCAAAGAAGTTACCAATGGCAGCAGGGTTTTATTGCGTCTTTGGGCAAAAATGCTAGAATAGAAACAAATAAAACTTTACTGAAAGCAACCAAATGAGCAAAGACATTCTTAACTCCAAGCGACAAGCCTTAGATGCTGCTTTCTCGCAAATCGAAAAAGCGCATGGCAAAGGAGCAGTAATGCTCTTTGGTGAAACTCCAAATCAACAGATTGAGGTGATCTCAACTGGTTCACTATTAATCGATTATGCCATTGGCGTAATGGGCTTCCCTAGAGGTAGAGTCACCGAGATCTACGGACCAGAAGCTACGGGTAAAACCACTTTGGCGCTGCATGGTATTGCAAATGCTCAGAAGGCCGGTGGCATTTGTGCGTTTATTGACGCTGAGCATGCTCTGGACCCTAAACATGCCCAAAACTTAGGCATTAATATCGACGAGTTAATTATTTCACAGCCCGATTATGGCGAACAAGCCTTAGATATCGTTGAAACGTTAGTTCGTTCTGGTGCGGTAGATATGATCGTAGTTGATTCAGTGGCTGCCTTAGTTCCTAAAGCGGAGCTAGAGGGCGAAATGGGCGACTCGCATATGGGCTTACAGGCCCGCCTGATGTCACAAGCTTTACGTAAATTAACGCCAATTGTGCATAAATCCAAAACTGCTTTGATTTTTATTAATCAAATTAGACAAAAAATTGGCACTGTTTCATTTGGTAACCCAGAGACTACTACTGGCGGAAACGCTCTAAAATTTTATGCTTCATTGCGTTTAGATATTCGTCGCATCGCATCACTTAAAAAAGGTGACGATGTAATTGGCAATAGGATAGCTGTGAAAGTAGCTAAAAATAAAATGGCGCCGCCGTTTAAACGCGTCGAGCTGGACTTATTTTTTGGTGAAGGCATTTCGCACGAAGCGGCCATCTTAGATGCGGCACTCGAACATGGCATAATTACTAAGTCTGGCGCTTGGTTGTCACTCGAAGGTAAGCATATTGCACAAGGTCGTGAGCAGGGCATCAAGTTTCTCAAAGAAAATGTTGAACTGGCTACCCAGCTAAATGCGCGTGTGCGTGAAATTATGGTACCATGAGTTGGCCACATAGCTAAATTATAGCTGTGTGGTAAAAACTTTTTTAATCTTATTATTTATATTTTACTGTTTTATAAAATGTTTCAGGGGAAACTTCGGTTTGAAAAATAAAGTTAATTTGCCGCAAATCAATGAGCGTATTTTGGCTACGCAGTTACAATTAATCACCGATTCGGGTGATAATATCGGGGTTGTAACTAAAGAACGCGCTTTGCAATTGGCACATGATGCTGGGATGGATTTAGTCCTAATTGCAAACGATGGTGCTGATGGAGTACCAGTTGCTAAGCTGATGGATTTTGGCAAAGTGATTTATGCCAAGAAAAAAAAGATGTCAGAGGGTAAGAAAAAGCAAAAGGTCGTGAAAGTTAAAGAGCTTAAATTGCGTCCAAAAATTAGCGATCACGACTTTTTAACTAAACTTAATCAAGGTGTAGGCTTTTTAAAAAGTGGCATGCGCTTAAAGATTACCGTGCAGTTTCGGGGGCGAGAAAACTCCAGCCGTAATGAGCTTGGTACGCAAATGTTTAACAAGATAGATCAAATGCTTAAAGAAAATCCTAATATTCCACATGCTGCTTTAATGATGGAAAAAGATTCTTCTCCAGGGCAATTTTGGTCACGTGTTTATTACTTGAAATAGGGATTTTGTATTATGCCAAAAATGAAAACTAAGTCATCAGCTAAAAAACGTTTTAAAATTACCGGTACTGGTAAAATTAAAATTGGTAAAGCTTATCGACGTCACTTGTTGACCAAGAAAAATCGTAAACTAAAACGCCATATGCGTCAAACTGGCTACATTTGTGCCGCTGATCATCCTGGCGTGATGCGCTTATTGCCTTATGGTTTTAAGTAAATTTTCGTTTAAATAGTGTTAATTGAATAATTTTAAAATTTAGTAGGTTAAAGATTCATGAGTAGAGTTAAACGTGGGGTTGCATCCCATAAAAGACATAAAAGATTATTAAAGCAAACTAAAGGCTTCTGGGGTCAACGCAAAAACGTAATTAAACGTGCCAAAGAAACTTTATTGCGCGCCATGGCGTTTGCTTTTAAGGGTCGTAAATTAAAAAAACGTGATATGCGCGGCCTGTTTATCGCTCGTATCTCTTCAGCAACCAAGTTGCGTAATACTCCCTACAATCGCTTTATTTTTGGTTTAAAGAATGCACAAGTGCAATTGAATCGTAAAATGTTAAGTCAATTAGCAATTTACGAGCCGAAAGCCTTCGATAAGTTGGTCTCTTTAGCTAACAAATAAAGTTTGCTTGACCTCTAAAAATTCATGGTAGTAGAATATAAATCGTAAATTAATTTTGCTGATTTTATTCAAAACTTAAAAGGGGAGTTTGCCATGGATATTTTGACAATTCTAGAAGATAAAGTGCGTGCTCTGGTATCACATGTTGGTACTTTGAAGACCGAAAACAATCGTTTGCTAGAAGAAAATCTACAATTGCGCGAGCAATTAGATGCTTTAGAAACTTTGATTCTTAAAGATAAGTCAGATGTTAGTCAAGAAAAAGAACTGACTAAGATGGTGGTCGACGGTTTAATTGAGAGTATCGATTCTCTCGTTGATCATAAGTTGAATTAAACATGCTGAGCGGCAAAAAATATACAGTGCAAATTGGTGGCGAAACTTATGTCGTAGTTAGCGCCGAATCGCCAGTTAAAGTTGAGAACTCTGTCGCATGTGTCGATGCCTTAATGCACGATATTAGCAATAGTACTGTTTCGACTTCGCTTAAAAAAGCGGCTATTTTAGCAGCGCTCAAGTTATCTTTAGAAGTACAAAGCTTAAAAGAAGAACTCGATCAGACGCAACAAGCGGTCCAGAAAATGATTACGCAGCTAGAAACCATTTAAAGCTCTTTTATGGCTTTTAAAATTTTGAGCGGAAATAGGTGCACAGGTGATAGAGTTAAGTAGTATACTGGGTCTAATTAGTTTTTTTGGCATAGCTCTAGCGGCCGCAATGCTCTTTTATGTTAAGCAGCGTGAAGCTAAAGCTAGTATTTTGGCCGAAAAAGCCACTGCTGAAATCGAATTAATTAAACAAAGAGCTGAAACAGAGCGTCGTGAAGCTGCGTTTAAACTTAAAGACGAATTGTACAAGCGTCGTAAAGAGTTTGAATTCGAACTTAAGCGTGATCGCATGGACGTGCAGCGCCTGCAAGATAAAATTAATGGCAAGTATGAAGAATTAGAAAAACGTGAACTAGGTCTCGATGAGTTACGTTATGAATTACAGCATAAAGAGCGGGATCTTTCACGTTTAAGTGATGCAGCACGTGCCAATGAAATCAAACTTAAAACGCTTTACGATACACTCTCAGCCAAACTTGAAAATGTCAGCGGCATGAGTCGTGAAGAAGCTAAGCGGCATCTTTACGAAACACTAGAAGCTGAAGTCAAACTTAGTTCTGAAAAATGGGTCCAAAAAGTCGACGAAGAAGCGAAGCATACAGCTAAAGACAAGGCCATTCAAACAGTTGTGACAGCGATGCAGCGTTATGTTGCTGATCAAGTTAGTCCGCATTCTTCAGGCACAATTCATTTACCCAATGATGAAATGAAGGGCCGGATCATCGGTAAAGAAGGTCGCAATATTAAAGCGCTAGAGATGGCTACTGGCATGGAAATTGTGATTGGTGATCAGCCTGAAATTATTACCATATCTGGTTTCAATCCCATTAGACGCGAAGTTGCTTTACGGGCGATCCATAAATTAATTAATGATGGTCGGATTAACCCGTCTAAAATCGAAGAGACTGTAGAGCAATGCGAGAAAGAGATTGAAGAATCGATTCAAGAATATGGTCGCCAAACAGTCTTAGAATTTAATTTACAGCGCGTAGCACCAGAGATAGTCACTTTATTGGGAAAATTACAATTTAGAACTTCTTACTCACAAAATGTTTTGACCCACTCCAAAGAAGTTGCTATTTTTGCGCGCATGATTGCTGAAGAGTTAGGTCTTGATCCACAAATCGCTTTACGAGCCGGTTTATTACATGACATCGGTAAAGCAGTGACCGCTGAAGTCGAAGGTCCGCACGCTAAAATTGGTGCTGATATCGCCAAAGAATGTGGCGAAGACCCTCGAGTTGTAAATGCCATCGCCGCGCACCATGAAGAGGTTCCGTACAGTTCCGTTTATGGTCCCATCGTAGTCATTGCAGATACTATTTCGGCTTCACGTCCAGGTGCTCGTCGCGAAACCTATTCTGCCTATGTTAAACGCTTAGAACAGTTAGAAGAGATTGGCGAATCTTTCGAAGGCGTTAAAAAAGTTTATGCCTTGCAAGCTGGTCGTGAATTAAGAATAATTGTCGAAGAAGATTCTTTAGATGATGACAGATCAGTACTTTTGGCGCGTGAAATCGCTAAGCGTATCGAAACGGAAATGAACTTTCCTGGTCAAATTAAAGTTAGTGTGATCAGAGAGAAACGAGCAATTGAATATGCCCGCTAAAATTAAAGTGTTGATGATTGGTGACGTGGCCGGCCCGTTGGGCTGCGCCATGCTCCAAAAAAGTTTACCGAATTTAAAAGCTAAATATCAAGCCGATGCAGTGATTGTTAATGGTGAAAATTCTGCTGAAAACGGTCGTGGGATTACTCCTAAGTTGGTCGATTTTTTTGTAGCATGTGGCGTTAATGTAATTACTACCGGTAATCATATTTGGGCTAAAAAAGAGATCGTAGCGCTTTTAAGTTCACAGTCTGGCGATCGTGTTTCGGTATTGAGGCCCGCTAATTTTCCGAATAGTGCACCAGGTTCGGGGTTAACTTTTTTTGACATTCAAGTATCAACTAAAAATAATAGCCCGGCTACTCCAGCCATTACTGTTGGCGTATTAAATTTACAGGGTCGAATTTTCATGAAGGAAAGCTTAGATTGTCCATTTAGATCAGCCGACACAGCTCTTAGCTATATGCGCTCCAAAACTAAAATTATTTTAGTTGATATGCATGCCGAAACAACTGCCGAAAAAATTGGCCTAGGATTTTACCTAGATGGTCGCGTTAGTGCGGTAGTTGGGACACACACGCATGTGCCGACCGCAGACGCCAGAATTTTACCCAAGGGTACTGCTTTTATAACAGATTTAGGTTTTACCGGTGCGTATAACTCCATGATTGGCATGCAAAAAGATGCCGTTTTAAGTACCTTTCTAACTCAGATGCCCAATAAATTTGTGGTCGATATTTTGCCGCCGGCTATCTTATCTGGTGTCTGTATTACAATTGATACAGGTACTGGTTTAGCAGACAAAATCGAAAATTTCAGTATACTCGATCACGACGTTAAAGCTTAACTAATACGAACGTACAAAAAGCATACTTGGGTTAAAGCGAAAGAAGTTTTGGTATTATTATGTATATTTTAGCTTTTTTAGTTAAAGCACTTTTAAGCACTACTTTTGTAATCGCACAAAAAGCGCTTGCAATCGTGAGCCCAGTTTTTTTAATTGGTTTTCGGATGACCGGTGCCGGTCTTTTATTATTGGGTACGCTAGCCTTATTTAGTCGCAAGCAGTTTAATCTCAAGCGCACAGATCTATTAACTTTTGCCAAAATCAGTTTTTTTCATATTTACTTAGCATTTATCGCAGAATTTTGGGGCTTACAGTATATTTCTGGACCTAAAGTAGCACTCTTATTTAATTTTGGGCCGTTCATTACCGCTATTTTATCATATTTCATGTTGCGCGAACGCTTAATTTGGCAACAAATTTTGGGTTTAATAATCAGTTTTGCGGGTTTTCTTTTAATTATTTTTGAACATGTGCCTGCTGAAAAGATCGCCGGTGAACTATTTTCAATTTCATTGCCCGAAATAGCGATTTTAGTTTCCGCTACTAGCTCAGTTTATGCCTGGCTTACGATTCAAAAATTGGGCACCAAAAACTATTCGCCCATTTTTATTAACGGTATGGGTATGCTGGGTGGCGGTCTATTAGCTTTAATTACAGTGCCATTATTTGAAACTTATCCCAGCTTAAATTTACCTGAAATTGGCAAGTTAAGTCTTTGGGTAGGACTCTTAATTTTAATTTCAAATGTTTTTTGCTATAACATGTATGCTTGGTTGCTTAAACGTTATAGCGCCACTTTCTTATCTATTACGGGTTTAACTATCCCAGTTTTCGCGGCACTTTGGGAGTGGCTCTTTTTAGGTAAAACCATGTCGCTTAATTTTTATTGCTCCCTAGTAATAATTTCCACAGGTTTAATTTTATTTTATTTAGGCGAATCTAAACGCTTAGCACGTTTAACAGCGCTAATTACAGAAAGTGCTGGCTAGAGCAAAGTGGGTTGGACTGATAGAATGATTTTTGTTTAGGTGAAATTTATTTTATGATTTTAGTATTCTTGATTCACGCTTTATTAGCATTAACTTTTTTAGTTGGCCAACAGGGTTTAAAACTAGTCGCCCCGATCTGGTTTATTGGTTTTCGCATGACCATCGCAGGCGTACTACTATTAAGTTATTTATTAATTTTTAAACGTGCGCAACTAAGAATTTTACGCCAAGATTGGTTATTGTTCTTTAAAGTCGGCATCTTTCATGCTTTTATACCGTTTGTAGCAGAATTTTGGGGACTACAATATCTAACTGCACCTAAAACAGCCCTGTTGTTTAATTTTACGCCAGTTTTTACCGCAGTCTTCTCCTATTTTATGTTGCGCGAAAAATTAGTTTGGCGACAATTATTGGGTTTGCTAATCGGGATATTAGGTTTCTTGCCAATCTTATTAGATACTACACCTGGTGAATTAGTCGCAGGTGGTTTCTTTAAAATTTCATTACCAGAATTAGCCGTAATCATATCTGTCATTAGCTCAGTCTACGCTTGGCTTTTAGTGCAAAAATTGGTCCAAAAGGCTTATTCGCCCATCTTGGTCAATGGTGCTAGCATGCTATTCAGTGGTCTCTTAGCATTAGCCGTGAGCCCCATTTTTGAAACCTGGCCTAGTTTAGACCTAGCTAATTTTAAGCTGCTATTACTCTGGTCTGGAATTTTAATTTTGATTTCTAATATTATTTTTTACAATATTTACGCTAAGCTATTGCAAAAATATAGTGCCACACTTTTAGCTTTTGCAGGCTTATTCACACCGTTATTTGCAGCCTTTTGGGAACTGATCTTTAGAGGACAGTTAATGTCGCTAAATTTTTTCATAGCACTGGCGATCGTTTCTTTAGGGCTCTCACTTTACATATTTGCTACCCCTAAGCAGCTTCAGGAAATACCGGATGAGCATACTTTATAAATTTTTAGTTTAAAAAACTTGCTTGAGCGTCTTAAGCTCGGCTGAATCGTTATTTGTCACAAAATAGCCCAAACTGTTTACTCTCTCTCTCTCTCTCTTTGTTAAGCTATTATTACAATAAGAATCGATAAATCTGTAATCGCAGATTATTCTTATTTGATTTTGGAGATCGTATCTCTGAAGAAAGGTAGGTTTAACATGAAGTTTTCTAAAATTTTACTAATATCAATATCGATAATTTTAATTAATAGTAAATTGAGCTATAGCATTGAATATGAACTTAGGCCAACTGACGCTGCAATAGGCTCGACAACAGAGAAAGATTTTTCTACCGGGCAACCAAAAGTGCTGATTGAGCCGGCGAAATCAACAAGACTGAGATTAAACTTAGTTAAAGAACCTATGCCTTCGACTGAACAAGAATTAAAAACGACTAAACAAGAATTAAAAAATCGTAAACTTTATAGCGCAATTCAAGCTGAGGATGTAGCAGCAGTAAGAGCTGCCATTGCAGAAGGTGCGAGTATTCAAGAAAATGGACCCGATTATGAAACACCATTGTTCCAAGCCTTAGGTGGCAATAACTTAGAAATTATTGATATTTTATTAAAGGCTGGCGCCAATTTTGGTTACGAAGCAGGTAGCGGTTATGGTCTAACAGCCATAAGGTTAGCTGCGAGAAGTAAAAGCTTGGAAATAGAAAAAATTAATCTTTTATTAGCGGCGGGAGCAAATATTAATCTCATAGCTCCCCTCTATAATGAAACAGTTTTAGATACGGTTGAAGGCGACTTATTAAGGTTAAGGGATCCTAAGTACGGTGCAGCTGACTATATTTCTCGAAAGCAAAAAACAAAAGATTTTTTGCTTTCGAAAGGTGCAAAAAAAGCAGAAGATTTAATAACCGGGCCGACTAGAAACTCTGACATTCTCGATGTAGATTAAAAAACAACAAAAAAAGGGCTAATAATTTTTGCATCAAAAACTAAATATTTGCTAAACTAGTTAAGTCTTAATTGGTTTAGCAAATATTTTTTTGTTTTAGTCTAAAATCTTAGTCTGAAAGTAGTCATGCAAAAATTACCTGATATCCAGAAAAATTTTCCTGAATGGTACCAAGAAGTGGTCTACCAAGCCGAGCTTAGCGACAATGCGCCTGTGCGCGGTTGCATGGTAGTGCGGCCCTACGGGTGGGCAATTTGGGAAAACATGCGTGATTACTTAGATCTGAGAATCAAAGCAACTGGGCACGAAAACGTGGCTTTCCCGCTACTAATTCCCGAAAGTTTTATTAAACGCGAAGCTGAACACGTCAAAGGCTTTGCGCCTGAGCTAGCAGTAGTGACACATGCTGGTGGTAAAGAGCTTGAAGAGCCGTTAGTCGTACGTCCGACCTCTGAGACTATTTTTTATTTTATGTTTAGCAAGTGGATCAAGTCTTATCGTGATTTGCCATTAAAATTAAATCAGTGGGCTTCAGTAGTACGCTGGGAAATGCGCCCGAGACCTTTTATTAGATCAACTGAATTTTTTTGGCAAGAGGGGCACACCGCACATGCTACTTTTGAAGAAGCACAAACTGAAGCGCTGCTCATGCTAAACGAGTATGTTACACTAGCGCAAGATCACTTGGCAATTCCAGTTTTAGTTGGCGAAAAATCAGCCAGCGAAAAATTTGCAGGCGCTGAGAAAACTTATACTTTCGAGGGTATTATGCCCGATGGCAAAGCTTTGCAAATGGGCACTTCACATATGCTATCGCAGAGTTTTGCGAAAGCTTTTGAAGTTAAATTTCAAGATCAAAATGGCCAGATGGCTTACCCATATTTTACTAGTTGGGGTGCTACTACCAGACTAGTAGGTGCTTTAATCATGGTCCATGGTGACCAAAATGGCTTAGTATTACCACCCAAAGTAGCTCCGATTCAGGTGGTAATAATCCCAATCTTACGGGGCGATCTAACCGAAAAAAATAATATTATTTTGGCTGCGCAAAACTTAGCTGATCAATTAAAATTAGCTGGTGTGCGTGTTAAGCTCGATCTAGATGAGCATAAAACCCCGGGGGCTAAATTTTATAAGTGGGAGCTCAAAGGTGTGCCCTTAAGAATTGAACTGGGCCCAAAAGATTTAGCAGCTAATCAAGTAATTCTTACTGACAGATTAGACTCACAAAAAATAGTGTTAGCTTGGCCCGAAATAGTTACGCATGTGACTAATAAATTAGAGTTTTTGCAAACCGAGATGTTTAAGCGTGCCGAAATTAAGTTTAAGCAAAATTTAGCTACTGGTACTAAGCTAACTGAGTTTGGCCAAGAATTAGCTGGTGCGGGTGGGGCTTATCAAACTGGTTGGTGCAGCTCACCTGATTGTGAAGCGCAATTAAAAAATTATAAAGCGTCAATTAGGTGTGTCTTAGCTGAAAAGACTCAGGCCAACTGTTTTAACTGTGCTGAATTTAGCAAATCAGATGTGATTGTAGCAAAATCTTACTAGAGAGCAAGTTTATGGAGCAGTATATTGGGCAATTTGAGATTTACTTATTAACTGAAAAACGCTCAGCCCGCAATACCGTGAGCGCTTACATGCAAGATTTGCGCCAATTCGAAAGTTATTTAAGCAAACGTGAGCTGAGTTTTAGCAACCTAGATTTAGTTCAATTAAAAGCTTATTTAACTTATTTGCGTAAAAATAAAGCGCTCTCAGCTCGTTCAATGTCGCGTAAGATTTCAGCTTTAAAAGTCTTTTATAATTTTTTAGCCCGTGAACATGACCATTTAAATTTAGCCCAAAGCTTAAATTTACCAAAACTAGAAAAACGTTTACCTAAATTTTTAACTGAACTTGAAGTCGAACAGTTATTAACCTGTGCCAATCAAGACAAGACTGACCTGGGTGTACGTAATCGTACCATGATTAGTTTACTTTATGTTACTGGCATGCGTGTCAGCGAACTAACTAATCTTAAGATTTCTGATATTAGATTCGATACGGGCTTTATTACGGTTTCCGGCAAAGGAGGCAAAGAGCGCCTAGTGCCAGTACCGAAAGAGTTTTTACTAGAACTTGAACAAAATTATTTAAAAACTGCCCATGCTAATCTTTCAGGCAAAAGTAATTTAAACAGCTCAGCTTGTTTATTCCCAGTATTATACGGCGCCAAAATTCGACCGATTACCCGACAAGCCTTTTGGCAAATTCTAAAAAATTTAGCTAAACAAGCTAACATTCAATCAGAGCTGTCACCCCATAAATTGCGCCACTCTTTAGCGACACACTTATTACGCAAAGGGGCTAATTTAAGACTTTTACAAATGTTGTTGGGACACGAGAATCTCTCGACTGTACAGATCTATACCCACGTCGATGTCGACTATTTACGCTCGATTTATGACAAACGACATCCACGGTCTTAAGTACAGCGTTAGAGCTCTTTATAATAGTAATATTGCGAGTAGAAACCGTAAATTACTCAAGTAGTTTTTTCTAAAAAATTTTAAAATCACGCCAACTTTTAATATCAATATTTGAGATTTTTAGCTCTTCGCGGCCGCCATAAATTAGCAGGCCCTGTTTAACCCCAGCTAACTCTTGCCAATATTGTAGACCCGACAAAAAGTTCACTTGAATCGTCATGCCCGCTTTAATTTCGATCGGCAGCAATTCTGCGCCTTGCTCAATTAAACAATCTACTTCGTGACCATGGCTATCGCGCCAAAAATAAATTGCTGGGCTCTTAGCGCGATTGTAAAACTGCTTATAAATGTCAGCAATTGCTAAATTTTCAAATAAAGCTCCGCGCATATAATGCTGCTCTAATTGACTACTGGTTTCGATATTTAAGAGCGCGCAAGCGATCCCGGTATCATAGAAATATAATTTACTACTCTTAGTTAAACGTTTATTAAAATTTCTATGGTGGGGCTGTAATAGAAATATAATATAGCTAGCCTCTAAAATCGTAAGCCAAGCGCGCACTGTGGCCATATTAATGCCAGCATCAGTTGCTAGTGCCGCAAAATTTAGCAACTGTCCGGCGCGCGCAGCACACAGGCCAAGAAATTTTTTAAACAAGCTAAGATCAGTTACATTAGTAATTGCGCGCACATCACGTTCTAGATATGTTTGAATATAGCTGGGATAGATATATTGTGGCGCCAAAGCATTTTCGGCAAAGGCCCGCGGGTAAAAACCTTTAACTATCGCAGTTTCACTAAAATCTGCTTGTAATTTAGCGGTTAAAATCTCTTGATTAGACAATGGGAGTAGTGTTAGTATGCCGACTCGCCCAGCCAACGATTGGCTAATTGCTTGATTCATCAGAAAATTATGCGAACCTGTTAAAATAAAAAAACCCGGTCGTTTTTCTCGATCAACGATTACCTGCAAGTAAGACAATAATTCTGGTGCATGCTGAAACTCATCGATAATTACTCCTGGATGAACTAGCAGTTTTTCTAGAAAACCCCGCGGGTCTAATAAAGCTACGGTTCTTTGATCTAAGTTTTCTAAATTTAGATAATAATATTGTTCAAAAACAGCCTGTGTTAATGTAGTTTTGCCCGATTGTCGCGGTCCCAAAAGTGCCACTACTGGAAAAAACTTACTAAAAGCTAATAATTGTCCCGTAATTTCTCGTGCTATAAACATATTTAGGCCCCCCGACAATTTAATTTAAACCTGAAATTAGTTAATTATTGTGCAATTTTGCTATTTGACTATAAGATTTGCACAACTTTGATGCAAAAAGCAAGTATTTAAAAATTTTTTAAAACTCTTGTTTTCAGATAAGCTAATCTGTTACTTTAAGTTTTAATGGGTGTTAGTGTTTTAATACCCGAAAATAATTTAAGTTACGGAGTTGATCTTATGAATAAAAAGTTATTATCTTTCTTGATGGTAACTTATGCCTTGCAGGCAGGACTAGCAGACAGCCCCTTAGGGCGCGATAGTGCTTTAGCTTGTAGCGAACGCACAGCTGGAGATATTTGTGGCACAGCGGAGCCCTTAGAGCGTTTTGCTGGGCTAGCTAGTGTGCCTAGCTCAGACGATAAAGCTTTAGTTTGTTCAAAAGAAGGTTTTTGTGAAATCGAGCAAGTTTCGCGTAATCCCATCGATCCTGCCAAACATAGACTGTCTTTCTACAATGCTTATCACTCAATTCCTAGGCCCTAATTTACGTGTTTAAAACTTTCCTAGCTAAACTCTGATAGCTGCTACGCGTGCTCTTCGAGTAGGGGAACCATCAGCATTTCTGCATCTAGTTTGGGGGCCTTTGTGTCTAGGCGGCCTACCAGGGTGTCGGTCGACAGTTTTGCTACGACCTGTTGCATCATGCTCTCCTGCAAACGCCGCTAGATCTAAACAAGCTCTTGATTTATGAACATCAAAACTTCTACGTAATCTAGTTTCACGACTAGGTGATACTCCACGTACTGCACTACTAGCACCTTCATCATAGAAACTCTCTGCCATGGCGGCACTAACGTCCGCTCTAATTCTCTCTAGGCTGTCAGGTATTCTAATTCTGGCTAAATTTGCTATGGATGTGCTCGCAACTGTGCCGAGTTGACTTTCTGCGATTTCGGTTCGAGTTGCGCCTTCAGTTGACATGGCACAAAGTTGAACTGTAAAAGCCAAACTCAAACTCAAAAAGTGCAGTTGTCTTTTAACTGTTTTTGGTGAAATTAAAATAGTTTCAGTATGGGTAAAAAAATTACTATTCTTAACTAATTTTTGGTTGACAAAAACCATTTTTTTCCTTTGTTATAGAGCTTCTTTTAAAAGAAAAATTTAACTGCTACACTAAAAAAATCGAATTGAATTTTCCCTTTTTTTCTGTTTACTTGGCTAAGTTAAAATTAAGCTTAGTCGGAAATTAAATTTTAAAAAACTAAACTTGGAAAACATGCTATGTTGAAAAATATTTTAAAAAATAAATCTTTGAAATATATCAGTTTTTGGCTGTTAAGTGCAAGCTTTTGCTTATTATTTAAATATTCGCTAAATTTGCCGGGCAATATCGATCTTATTTGGGGCATACAGTTACTACTAGCGCAGATTTTTGGGCCAATCGCATTAGGACTCTGGAGCGCTACTACCATTCTTGGTGGAGATCTACTGGCTGATAATTGGGGCACATGGAGTATAGTTACTAGCATCAGTTATTTTTTAGTAAGTTGCTTAACCAGCGCTTTGGTAAAAACTAAAAATTATAGCTTTATAAATTCTTTGATTTTCACAGTTTTAGTGACCATTTTTTATGATTTACTTACGGCTAGTACTGGTCCGCTTTTTTTTGAGCAAGCTTGGCTAGTTATGTTAATTGGGCAAGTGCCATTTAGCTTAGTGCATATGGTTAGTAATTGTGCTAGCACAAGTTTAATTTATAGTTCGATACAATTTTTAGCGATGCTAAAAATCACTCACCACGGACGTATCAACTGTAAAATTACTCCCGACTTCGCCTCGGGTTTACTCTTGAGCAATAAATTTTATTCAAAATTAGTATCTAGGATCTCAATATGTTGCTAAATAAATCGATTAAAAAACGTGATGGTACGGTAGCTGCTTTTGATGATCGCAAAATTTTTGAAGCTCTTTTTAGAGCTTTTAAAGCAACTGGTGAGGGTACAGAAACAGATGCAGATTTTGTCACTCAAAAAGTTTGTACTGAAATCGCTAATTCAAAAACTCAAAATAGTGCGCCAGAGCAAGACATAACTATTCTTTTTACTACTATGCCTGAAGTAGAACAGGTGCAAGATATAGTCGAAGCGCAATTAATCTTAGCTGGTTTTGTAAAAACCGCGAAAGCTTATATTTTGTATCGCCAAAAACGTTTTGAAGCGCGTCAAACATCAGGTAATATACCAACACATGTGCGCGAACTAGTCCAAGACAGCAAACAATATTTTCAAAATTCACTGGCTGAATTTGTGTATTATCGCACCTATGCACGTTGGATCGAAACTGAATCGCGGCGCGAGACTTGGATTGAAGCGGTCAAGCGCTACATGAGCTTTATGCAAGAGCATTTAGGCAGTAAGTTAACCAACGACGAATATACCGAAATTCATCAGGCGATTTTGCGTCAAGAAGCTATGCCATCAATGCGTTTGCTGCAATTTGCCGGCACCGCAGCTAGGGCTACCAATATAGCGGCTTACAATTGTTCGTTTATAGCGCCGAGCGAGTTTCAGGATTTTGCGGAAATCTTATATATTTTAATGTGCGGTACCGGGGTTGGCTTTTCAGTCGAACGCCAAAATGTTTCACAATTTCCGACTATTAAACCTCAAGCTAGTGAATTATTAGAAACTTATATTGTACCAGATAGCAAAGAGGGCTGGGCCGATGCGTTAGCATTTGGCATAAAAACTTGGTTTAATGGTCAAGATGTAAGTTTCGATCTATCGCAATTACGACCGGCTGGCGCTCGCCTAAAAACTATGGGTGGCAAAAGTGCTGGGCCCGAACCTCTGAGAAATTTACTAAATTTTACACGCGATACAATTTTAAAGCGCCAAGGTGAAAAGATCACGGCCCTCGATGTGCATGATATTATTTGCAAGATCGGCGAATGTGTTGTAGCCGGTGGGGTACGTCGCAGCGCGCTAATCTCACTTTCTGATATCGACGATTTAGAGATGCGCGATGCTAAACAAGGGCAATTTTATCGTAACCACTCGCAACGTTCACTAGCTAACAATTCTGCCGTTTATACTGAAAAGCCCTCGGTAAGTTTATTTTTAGAAGAATGGCTGTCATTAATTCGTTCTGGGTCTGGCGAACGAGGAATCTTTAATCGTTGGGCAACTAATAAAAATTTACCTACCCGTCGTTTGGCTAAAAATAAGCTTAATAGCGCGTGGGGCACCAATCCGTGTGGTGAAATTATTTTACGCTCCAAACAGTTTTGTAATCTATCAGAAGTAGTGGCGCGCGAAACAGATACAGTCGATATCTTAATGCGAAAAACGCGCATCGCAACTATTTTAGGTACTTATCAAGCAACTTTAACCAATTTTCCCTATCTTTCGCAAGATTGGGCCAAAAACTGTCAAGAAGAGCGCTTATTGGGTGTTTCTATTACTGGCCAATGGGATTGCCCTGTGGTACGCAATGCGCAAGTCTTACAACAGTTGCGAAACGAGTCGATTCGCGTAAATCGTGAATATGCTGCTAGATTTAACACCGTTGAATCAACTTGTATTACTTGTGTAAAACCTTCTGGCACACTCTCACAATTAGTTAATTGTGCTTCTGGCATGCACCCGAGATATGCGCCATATTATATTCGACGCGTACGAATTTCGGCCACAGATTCGCTCTTTAAAATGTTACGTGATCAAGGGGTACCGTACCACCCAGAAGTTGGACAGGAACTTAAAAATGCCACTACTTTTGTGCTAGAATTTCCGGTTAAAGCACCAGATCATGCCATTTTCAAAAACGACTTAACCGCCTTAGATCAATTGGAGCACTGGAAATTAGCTAAGTTAAATTTTACGGAGCATAATCCCTCAGTGACAGTCTCCATTAGTGATCATGAATGGTTAGATGTAGCTAACTGGATCTATAAAAACTGGGACACGGTGGGCGGTTTATCTTTCTTGCCGCGTTTTGAGCATGTCTACGAACTAGCTCCGTATGAAGAGATTGCCGAAGCGCAGTACTATGAGCTCTTAAAACGCGTGCAGCATATTGATTTTTCCAAAATCGTTACGTACGAACATGAAAACGAAACTGATCTAAAACGTGAATTGGCGTGCGTTGGCACTAACTGCGAAATTTAGTAGAATAATTAAATGCCAAAATTAATTTAGTTTTTTTAAATAGGTGCTTTTTAAATATGTCGAACAGCTTTTCCGTAGATCAAAAAAGTTTAAATACTGTGCTAGCCGCTATGCAGCCCATCTGTAATCGACGCACTACCCTAGAGTCAACCGCAGCGATCTTCTTTTTAGCTCGTCATAAAGAATTAATCTTAAAAAGCACTGACCTAGAGATTAGTTTGCAATATAGTTGCCCCATCGAGCAGAGCGATCTGGCTGGCGATTGTGCGTTTCTATTATCTGGTAAACGAATTTTTGATCTAGTTAAAGAACTGGATGGTGAAATTAAATTTACCATCGATAATAACATGGTTTCGATTCAAGCTTGTGCAGCGAGATTGTCGTTAAATTTACGCGAAATCCAAGATTTCCCTTCGTTCCCAGAGCGCATCGAAAACTTAATGCATCTCGAATCGCGTTTATTATTAGATATGTTAGAAAAAGTAGCTTTTGTGATTCCGCAAAATAACAGTAATCCAGCCCTTAATGGTCTGCTTTTAGAGATTTCACCCTCTGGCTTAAAAATGACAGCCACCGATGGACACTGTTTGGCACAGGCCAGCTCTGAAAGCTGTAAGCTAGCGCAAAATAACAGCTGGTTGTTACCGCGCAGAGCTATTTTTGAATTGAAAAAATTGGTCGAAACTGCTAACGATGGGATTATATTTTTGGGTACCTGTGATAAACAGTTGGTTTTCTCTGGCGAATCTTTTAATTTCTTTAGTAAATTATTAGTTGATAGTTTTCCAGAATATAAACCGATTTTATCTAAAGAAGGCTTTCAAAAATCAGCAATTAAGCGGGCTGATTTTATGAAAACATTGAAACGATCAGCCTGCTTATTATCTGGGCAGTTTATTGCCGCTAAATTTGATTTTCACGATAGCGAACTAAATGTCTTAATGAACAATAAAGAAGTGGGTTCGCTACAAGAGGTTTTGCAACTTACGGAACATGGTGACCAAAAACTGGGCATTAGATTTTATGCACCCTATATTCTTAATGGCTTGCAAGTATTCTCAGAGCCAGAAGTTAAATTTTATTTGAAAAGTTCTGCGCAGCCGATCATTTTCGAATCGCGCGATGAACGATTACAATACCTTTATCTTGCGATGCCAGTTTCACCAGACAGCATTCAAGCACAATAAATTCTATGTGGCTTTCGAAACTTCAAATTGGCAACTTGCGCTGCTTTGGTGAAATTCAATTAAATTTCGCACCCGGGATTAATTTAATTGAAGGCGCTAACGGTAGTGGCAAAACTTCGATTTTAGAAGCTTTACACTATCTGTGCTACTTACGCTCGTTTAGAACTTATTATACGCGTGAATTAATTCAGCTGACGCAACATGGATTTTTTATTAAAGCTAGCTTTGCCCATCCCACAACTAGCGTACCTGAGCTTTATTTACTACAACAACCAACTAAGCACCAATTACAAGTGGGTTTTACACCGCAAAAGCGGGTGCTTAAAATCGATCAAACTGAAATTAAAAACTATAGCGAACTGCTAAGCACATATCGAGCGATTTCTTTTGTAGAAGATGATCTGGGCTTGATTAAAGGGCAACCATTAATTAGGCGTACTTTTTTGGATCAGTATATCGCTTTATATACGCCTGAATATTTAAAATTATCAGCTGAATATAAAAAAATTCTCGCTAATCGCAACAGTTTAATTAATAATCTTAACTTTAAAAGCTCTAGCAATAATTTTAATTTAGAGCACAGTAAGCATGAATACCAGCTCTGGACTGAACAGCTAGAACTTAAGAGTGCGCAAATTCAAGCCCTACGCGCGCAAGCCCTGGAGCAATTACAACTGCAAGTTAATTTATTATTAATTAAATATTTTTCTGAGACAAATTTATCAATTGAGCTAGTTTATCAACCCAAAATTTTAAACCAATCCTTAGAACAACTGTTTGCCCAGGAATTACGCTTACGTCGCACACTCTTTGGAGCCCATTTAGATGACTTCATAATCAATTTTTGCAGCTTGAAGTCACGTATATTCGCTTCGCGTGGCCAACAAAAATTAATTTTAACGCTCTTAAAATTAGCCCAATATTTAATTTTAACTAAAAGCAATTCTACTAATCTTGATCAAATATCTAGTTCTCTAAGCACTAACAGCAATAACTCTGGGCTGTTTTTATTATTATTAGACGATTTTATGACTGACCTAGACGAACGCTGGCTCAGAATCTTGGTGCAAGCTTTGCAAGATTTAAACTGTCAGCTAATTTTTACGTGCCCAACCCAAACACAATCGGCCATTAAAACTATCTTGCAAGATTACCAGACGCATAAAATTATGCTTTAAGGCACCTGTTACCTACTTTTTTAGCATAACCCACACCCCTAAGACCTGTTTCTTAACAATTTTAATTCAATTTTAGCCAACCTGAAGCGAACCTGTAAAAATTTTTCTACCCCTGAAAATCTTCTCAGGTAGGCATAACCCCTTTATTTAGGGGTGTTTGACTTTTGCTTAAATATATTCATAATGAATATTGTTAACGTGTGGGTTGGAGGGCCCGGAAGCACGTTAGCTCTTAACTTAGGCTTCATTACTACTCTCCTTTTTTCCATCGCACTAGTCATTCTGGCTAGTGCGATGGTTGTTTTAAACTCTTTTACCCTCTCAAAACTTGCCACCCTAACCTGATCAGGCTAGATTAAAAATCAAAATCACTTTATTTTGGGATGCTAGCTTTGTTTTATTTAACTAGACTGAAAAACCTACGTAATAGTCTCCGGTGGGGCTTTACAGGTCATTTTTGCACTATTCTACTCTTAAGTTGCTTGAATTGGCCCACGATTATTTGGTCAGCTGAATATTTATACCCTGTCGGATATAATCCTAAGCAACAACTATACTATCTTTTATATCAAAACAATCTCGATCAATTACAGCTTTGGTCTTGGGACCCGACAACCAAAATTGCTTTTCCAGCCACACTTTCTAGCTTTAAACCGGCCGGCTTTCAATTTTTGCCAGATTTTAGCGGCTTCAGTTTTATAGATCATGGTTTAATTAGGGTAAAGTTCTACGACAGGCGCTTAATTAAGACTATTGAGCTATATGCCCCCTTAGTTAATTTAAACTCCATGGTTTGGCAAGATAGCCATAACTTTTGCCTTTGCGCTCAATTTCGGGATAATTATGGTATCTTTCAGGTTAATATTGCAAATAGAACCCCCCAGGTAACTACTTTGCTATGGTCACCCGACAGTGACTATCTTTACCCTCAAATCGTCGATTCACAGTTATTTTGCATTAAAAAAGATAGCGCCCAAAGCACTATTCTCAGCTTCGAGCTAAATTCAGCCCCAATTGACCCAAATTTAACACTAGCAGCGCTTAAATCTTCAGATGGTAAACTATTGTTCTGCTCGTTTCACGACCAACTTAGACCTAATCTTAAATTTCTTAAATTTATTAATGCCTCACAGGGCTTTTTCCTGACTCAGGTTCCAGCTCGCCGGCCTTCAGTAGTCAGCTTCGATTGTCATAGTTTAACTTTGATTGAAGCAAAATTTCTCTTTAGCTTTGATCTACCTAAAGCCTACTTTGGAGACCTTGGGGCCCCTGATATCCGCTTACATGAATCTATTTTGCCTTTTTTACCTAGGTACACACCTGAAAAAATCTATTTTTGCACGCAAAATCTCAAAACCGATGCGCCAGATTTGCGAGTAGACCTTTACAGCTATGATTTTACGACTACTAAAATTTCACAGCTCACGCAGGCCCGGGTTAACCAGTTATTTTGCGGTTTACTAGTGTTACCCGATAGCCAACTGTGCTGCGGCGGTTCAGCTATCCCAATTCATTTAGATGACGAATGGGGTCTCCCTAAGATCGAATTGCCATTTCTGACTTAAGGCTAGACTCTCTCCATCTCCATTTGAATTCTTTTTTTCTTTTATTTATACTTGAATTATTGGCTTAAATAAGCACTTTTTTTAAAAATATATCTTAATTGTAATTTATAAATTTTCTAATAAGGGACACTATGTTTAATATGTTTAAAAAAATCTATTTTTTTAAATTTTTCAGTTTAATAATCTTATTAAGTAACTTTGCTGGCTTAACAGCCATATTTCGTACAGATATAGACAGGCCGGAATTTGCCGGATTTAAGGCTAAGGCCAGAGCTAAAGTATATCGCTGCCTTGACTGTCTCCTAGCAAAGCGTTCTCTTAACCCATGCGAAGTTTCACTTTGCCTAACGCATCGCCAGGATATCAGTGATCGTTTCATGGCTCTTTTAGCAGAGTCGAATCGAAGAGAAATGCGAAAAAGAGCAGCCCCTGTTCGCTTTCTTGTAGGCCAGAAAGAGTTTAAGGGCTCACTTGAATGCGAGCTCGAAGCGAGTGACAAAGTTTCTGAGGCTAAAAAAGCACGTGTTGGTGCAGAAATGTTCTCTGCTAATGGTTCTTTGCCAGATGTTAGCGAAGCTGATTTGAAGCCAGTAACCATGGAAGAATTAGATAAACTTTCAACACCTCAAACTACTCGGTAATTTCGTTTAAAATTTAAGATCTGGCGTTAAGCTTAAACTTTGCACCAGATCTTCTTTTCCGAAAACCAACTTTAAAGCTAGCTCGACCCAGAGAGTCTTTTAAAAATCAAATTTAAATTTGATTAAGCGCTTAAATACAACAGAAAATTATATTTTGTATAATTTATTGATTTTGCTAAAGCGCTCCTTTAAGCTGCTCTGCATAGTTTAAAATCGTGCGCAATATCACGGACAATACCAAAGGAGCTTATTATGGAACGCCTTTTACACAAAACATACCATAGTAGCGATTCTTACAATCAGAAAACTTCTGAAAATGAAATCTTGTACCTGCAAGATCTTTTTTTAACTCCTGGTTTCCATAAGCTTAAATTCAGCAATACTGAGGCAGCGCGCGAGCAACTCTATACCATCTTAGATTCACTAAAATTTTTTCAAAACACCGCCGGCTTAAGCTTGCAAACCTTAGGGTTCAGGGATGATTTTACGGATCTTTATGCTGAGATCTTACAAGCAAGTTGCCTAAATCTCTCTGATAGTAGTCTTAATAGTAGTATTAACGAAAATTTGGTAAATTTCTGTTTAAATAATTTTTATTACGATTTTTTATGGATCGAAAATCCATCAGCACTTGAAGCGACGCAATGGTATCAACAACTGTTAGAGCTGATCTCAAATTTTAAACTAGATCAGTTGATTCCGATTTGTTTAGTAGAGTTTAAAGTTTAGTAAATTTTGGACCCAATGGGCCTAAAAATCCAAAACTTAATTTACTTTAGGTTTCCCCTACAATTTTTTCTAAAATCTAGTATAATTAGCTTTAAATCTTAAAATTTACTGTTTTTTGCTCAAAGGGGACGCTCTAAGTGGACGGCCAAAATAAACTTCGAAATGTGGCGATTATTGCCCACGTTGACCATGGTAAAACTACCTTAGTTGACGAATTATTTAAACAAAGCGATTCGATGCAAGCGCATCACGTAATTGAAGAACGTTTGATGGATTCTGATGCTCAAGAAAAAGAGCGCGGTATTACCATTAAAGCTAAAAATGGTTCTTGTCTATATAATGGCTACTTTATTAACATTGTAGACACCCCTGGTCACGCGGATTTCGGTGGCGAAGTTGAACGTACGCTTGGCATGGTCGATGGCGTAGTCTTTTTAGTAGATGCTGCTGAAGGCCCGATGCCTCAGTCTTACTTTGTGTTAAAAAAAGCGGTTGCTAAAAATTTACCCTTAATCGTCGTAGTAAATAAAATCGATAAAGATACAGCGCGCCCAGAATGGGTAGTAGATCAAGTTTTTGATTTGCTAGTTGGTTTAAATGCACCAGATCACATTTTAAACTTTATTGTAATTTACGCCTCAGCTAAAAATGGCTGGGCAACTATGGATTATCGCAAAAAAACTGACAATATTAAGGTGATTTTCGAACAGATAATTGCTTTCTTGCCAGCCCCTAAGGGTGACATTAATCGTCCTTTTCAAATGTTGGTTAGTGCTATAGCCTACTCGCCATTTATGGGTCGCTTGGCAGTTGGCAAAGTTACAGCTGGCTCCTTAAAAGTTAATCAAAACGTCATCGCTTGTACGCCAGAATCTGGCGGCGCACCGGTTCGGATCACTAAGCTGTATAAATTTGATCGCGATAAACATGTTGAAGCTGACCAAGCTAGTGTCGGTGAAATTGTGGCGATCGCCGGTTTCAAAGATATTACCATCGGCCAAACTGTGACCGACGTTAATGATCCGCAACCTTTAGAAGCCATCAAGATCGATCCACCAACTATTTCGATTAAGTTTTTACCTAACGATTCACCACTTGGTGGCACAGAAGGTGAATTTGTCACCGGTCGCCAATTGCGTGATCGCATCTATCGTGAATTACTTTCTGACGTAGCGATGAAAGTTGAAGACGATACCCTTGGTTATAAACTCTCTGGTCGCGGCGAATTACATTTATCGATCTTTATCGAAAAGTTGCGCCGAGAAGGTTTTGAATTTCAAGTTACTCGTCCAGAAATTATTTACCAAGTAGTTGACGGTAAGAAGCTAGAACCTTACGAATTGTTGACGATCGACGTAGCCTCTGAATATATGGGCAAAGTGGTCGAAGCGATGGGTATTCGTCGTGGCCAAATGGTTGAAATGAAAGAAGACGGAGCCATGGTGCGTTTAATCTACAAAATTCCAACCCGTGGTATCTTAGGGTATCAATCAGAATTTATGATGGATACTAAGGGTCGCGGCGTGATGAACTCCATTTTTGATGAATATGGTCCATACTCTGGTGATATTCGCACTCGTCAAAAAGGTGTTTTAGTTTCTATGGAGCCAGGCAAAGCTACTGGTTTTGCGCTCGAAGCGCTACAAGAGCGTGGTGTCTTAATCTTAGGCCCCGGGGCGGTAGTTTACGAAGGTCAAATCGTAGGGGTCCACTCCCGTGACAATGACCTGACGGTTAACCCCTGCAAAGGCAAAAAGTTAAGTAACATGCGCGCCTCAGGTACAGATGACGCAGTTTTACTACAGCCGCACTGGCAGATGTCACTTGAGCAGTGTTTGTCATTTATTAATGATGATGAATTAATCGAGTGTACACCTAAGTCAATTAGGTTACGTAAACGCTTTTTAAAAGAAGTTGAGCGTAAACGCGCTAGATAATTAATTTTGCTTTTAAATTTTTTAAGCCCCTTTGAGTAAACTTAATCACTCAAAGGGGCTTTTTCTAAATTTTATTCGAGTATCTCCTAGGGCTCAAAGCTGCAAAACTTGATTTTTCTCCCGGGGCGGTCACAAAAATCGCAAAACTCTTGTTTTTAGTTTACGCGCTAGTCTAGACTATAGTTACAGTGAGAATTTCGTAAGACAGCCAATTGTTGTCGAATTCTTACGAATTTATTTGGAGGTCTTATGTTTAAAAAAATCATGTCATTGTCGATCACTTTACTAACCGCCGGCAATGCAATTGCCGCTGATGAGGAGCGCGCAATATTTTCGAGAAGGGATTATCCGAGCCAACCCACCATGCGTGAGTTCAAAGCAAAATTTGACGCAGATAGAGAACAGGAGAGAAAAGACGCTTTGAAGGCCGAGGTTGAGGCGTTTAAAGCAAGACTTGCGATGATTGAAGAAAAAAAAGCACGAATTGCTGCAGTGACAGAAGAAATAGCATCTGCAGAGCTTTCAGTAGCCGAACGAATTGCGGCTTTTGAAGCTGCCAGAGCAGAAACAGCATCTTAACTTTTAAAGCTATAAATTTTTACTTTAATACTGTGAACAGTTTTTACTAGTTCAAGATGAGTATTTTAAAATTTGAAAATAAATTATATAGAATTAATTTATGGAGCGTTATTATGAAAAAATTCTTATTATGTCTTCTTTTCTTAAACTCAGCCTCTTCACTACTAGCCCAAACAATAAACTGTGCCGAAGCGCAGCAGTGCTTAAATAACCCTTGCTCTAATCCTCGAGCAGGTTCTTGCATTTGGCAATGCGTTAATGACACCTGTACTTGCTCTGGGCCTGCTTGCTAAACCCTTAATAACTTAGCTAGACAAATAGAAAACTAACTTTTAGCAAAATTTACTTGCTTTTGAATTATTTAGCTGGTAGATTTTAACCAATAAAAATTCGCCAAACTTTTTTCGGTGAAACCCTCCACAAGACCTCAATCTCCAGCCTCAATCAGGGCTGGAGATTTTTTACATAATATACATTATCGGCCTCAGGGACAAATCTACGCACTCGCTAGCCCATGCTAAAACACTCAAGTGTTCTGCTTGAGCCCTCTTTCTATTTCACTCGAGACTCTTAAAATTGATTATTGCGTTAATTCTATTAGTATTAGAAAGACAGCTTTAGACTAAAATCAAATTTGGCGCAATTAAAAAAACTTTTCGATCAAATGCTAGCCATGCATTAAAATCTTTTAACCTAGCGTAAGTATATAGAGGTAATTTTCGAGACAAAAAATAAATTTTGGGGGCAGATAATAGATTTTTTAAAATTTGATTAATCTAGTGCAAAATTGACCTTCAAACTTGGGTTGAATAAATTTTCAAGCAAATAGATTGTGATCAGGATTAGAAGTACTAGATCTTTCTTGCTAAACTTTTTACGCTTTATTTCTTAGCTGCAGCTAATTTTTTGGACACAGCTAACTTCTTCTTAGGCACTGCCATTAGTGCTTTAGATGCAGCTAATTTCTTAGGCGTAGCCGCAATCGGTGTCTTGGAACCCAATTTAGAACTCACCGCTGATACTGATTCACATGTTCCAATCTGAGTATAATCATTGTTTGGAAAGCTGCAACCAAGGTAGCTAGATAACTGACAAGAATCGTACGACTGCCCGCTATCAACCGGATAGGCTAAGCAAGCCACACATGGATCGCCGATGACTGGGGGTGAGGGCGGGGCTATTTGAAGGCATTGACCTTGCGAAGTCCAGCATAAGGGCTGATCTGCTAAATCATGACCCATATTACAGACCGATCCATTAAGCGGCGGACGACCAGCCGATTGAGGAACGCTACAACCAGTAAGCTTACTACAAAAAGATGTTTCTGTCGCTACGCATTGAAATCCAACGTCGGTATCAACATCTAAACATGTAAGGCCTGTTGCGCACACTGATCCACCTTCTATATCGTAAAAATCCGAACAATTCAGAACTGTCTTTCCTGTGCCCAACGGAGCGTGGCAAAAAGAAACCCCCGGTTCACTTACGAAGCATTTACCCGATCCGCAATCAGAATCCTGAAAACACATTCCAAACAAATCCGAAACCGTAGTAGCGCTTAAAAGCAAAACAACTAATGCTACCAAACTTAATTTTTGGTGAGTAGACCCTTTGGTTAAACCTTGGGGCCCCTCGTAGAACCGGACGGGACACTCTCGCGTCATACGGCTCCGACTGAACAATCGTTTAAACATAGATTTCCTTTCCGCCAATGAGTTTCCAGTGGTGAA